>CAYPUD010000102.1:0-1694 GCA_964413955.1 uncultured Methanosarcinales archaeon | reverse complement strand
AAAAAACTTAGAAAGATGTATAAGACTCTTGAAGAAGACATATTTCCAGAAGAAATCAAGATAACATTAGGCGAAAAGGAAGTCATATACAAGAAAAAAACATGGGTAGTCAATGAAGAAGAGAAAGGATTAAGGTATGGAGATAATCCAGGCCAGCCAGCAGCAATGTACATACCCATAAATGGAAACTTTGAGTTCGGAGAAGTCAAATGCATCCAGCCAGGAAAAACATTGACAACATCAATAGAATTGCTGCAATCAGGAAAACACCCAGGAATGATAAACGTGATGGATGTTGACAGAGCATTGAACATACTGAAATACTTAACAGAAGATCCGACAGTCGTGATAATGAAGCACAACAATCCCTGCGGAGTCGCTTCAAGAGACAATCTTGCAGAGGCATACAATGCAGCAAATTTGGCTGACAGGATAGCTGCGTTCGGAGGAGCAATAGCATTGAACAGAGCAGTTGACAAAGAAACAGCAGAACTGATAGCAAAGAATTATTCAGAAGTTGTTGTAGCTCCAGAATATGAAGCAGGCGCTTTAGAACTGCTTATGAAAAGAAAAAACCTGAGAATAATGAGAATAGAAAACATGAAAATGCTCCAAGAATGGCAGGATAAGTTCTATGTTGACTTCAAATCCTTAGGAGATGGCGGACTGATATTGCAGATGAACTATAATCCAAGGATAAAGACAGTTGAAGATCTAAAAGAAAAAGGGATCCTGCCAAAAGATATAGACCTGATGGAAATAATTGACGGCAAGCTGAAAAAAACAGGAAAAAAAGTGTCAATAAACAGAGAGCCAACAGAAAGAGAATACCAAGACATGCTCTTTGGCTGGCTGGTTGAGTCAGGAGTAACATCAAACTCAGTGATCTATGTAAAAGACAAAACAACAATAGGCATAGGAACAGGAGAACAAGACAGAGTGGGCGTTGCTAAGATAGCAAGAGACAAAGCATACGAGAAATTAAGAGACAGGCTATGCTTTGAAAAACACGGGAAATCCTATGACTCTCTATCTTTAGAGTATGAAAACTCAAATGGCTCTGAAAAATTAAAAATAAAAGAACAATTAGAAAATTTAGACTACTTAACAAAAAAACAAAATGGCGGTTTGAGAGGAGCAGTCATGGTATCAGATGGTTTCTTTCCATTCAGGGATGGGCCTGATGTAGGATTAGAAGAAGGGATAAGCGCAATAATACAACCAGGAGGATCAAACAGAGACTACGAAACAATAATCGCGTGCAATGAAAGAAACGCAACAATGATCTACACAGGACAAAGAAGCTTTAAGCATTGATTTTATTTTTTTGCTTCTATAAATTCCTTTAATTTGTTAAGCGCAATTCGTCTCATACTTATCTTATTCTTTTCTTCTTGCGAGAGTTCAGCAAAACTTTTAGAATATCCTTCAGGTTGAAAAATTGGATCCCAACCAAAACCCGATTTACCTTTTGGAGAAACAATTCTGCCTTTAATAGAACCTTCAAAATAATAGATTTCCTCGTGGCCCTTTGCATAGCCAACAATTGTTTTGGCTTCAGCACTATTATTACCTAATTTTTCAACAATATTAAATAAGCCCTTATTCCCAAGAGTATTCGTAAACCATTTAATCAACGGACCTGGCAAACCATTAAGGCAATCAAAATATAAAGAAGTATCCTCAACAATAAA
>CAYPUD010000101.1:0-1871 GCA_964413955.1 uncultured Methanosarcinales archaeon | reverse complement strand
CGCTGTTTATCATAGGTTTCCAAAAGATAATCAACATCTTTTTCAGTGCCTTTGCCTTCAAAAATATTCTGCAGGACAGCAAGGCCAGAATCAGACCTGTTGAAACCAAAAAGCCAATTAACAACAGAAGAAATAGTGCCTCTCTCAGGATAAAAGTCATAACTTTGATCTGAAAAAAGGGTCTTCTCATCTCTCTTCTGCAAGCCAAAAAACTTGAATCTCAACTCCTCAATACCTTTCTTATACTTAACAAAATCACCCTTCAAAGCCTTTTGGCTCTTAAGCTGCTTAACAAAACCCTGCCTTGCCCTGATATTAAAATCAAAATAATCCTTTCTGGCTTCTCTTGAGAAAACAAGATCCTCCTCAGGAATATTATGTTTAGCAAACTGCTTAGTAATCTCAACAAGATAATCAAGAGCTGCCTTTGGGTTATTATTCATAACGATCTCATTAAAAAAAACCTTGTAAAACTGCTTTTCAAAATCACACCTTTCACCCTTGTTTGAATTAAAATCAGCAATACCAAACATAACAAACTCACCATCAACCCTGCCAGCAAACCTTCCTTTAACACCTGAAAGGAATCTGCCTTTTCCAAGAACAACACAAAGATCATCCTTACAGATTTTTTCAAGCTCTTTCTCTGCGCCTAAAGGAAGAACAAAAAACTCCTTATTAAAATTAATACAAGAATAGTCTTCAACAACAGAAGATATCCTTGATAAGGCATAGTCAATTTTCTCTCGATATTTTTTAATCTCACTGCCTGCCCAACCTAACTTAAACTCAGCAGCAAACCTTTTTTCAAGGTGTTCAGAATTTACAAACTCAGAATTAAAAGTCTTGAACAAAGGATACTTAGCAAGCTCCTCCAAAACTTTCAACAGTCTGGCCTTCTCTTTTTGGTCAGAAGTCTCGTCAACCCTGTCGTAAAGCGCCTTAACAACATCATCCCTCACAAGCAAGTCCTTAAAAGCACTGGCAAAAGGAAAAAAAGCAACCAAGCAACCATCTCTCAACCCTTTTTCAGGCTTTAAGCCATCTTTGTCAACCCTGTGCGACAAGTCATTAATAAAATAACTGACAACCTTAAAATTATCAAAAGAAAAACCATTAGAGATCTTCTGTCTGCTTGGCCTTATGTTTGGAAAAGTATTATTGTTCCTAAAATACCAATTCACCCAATACTCCTCAGCCAAGGTTTCAACAGAGACAGTATCAATCCTGGAAGGCAAAGAACCAAAAACATTGCTCAAAAGAACATGCTCAAGCTTTAAGCGTTCACCAATCAAGAAAGACTTCATAGCATCCTGAGCAGCATAAAAAAGAACTTCCCTCGCAGCATTTTTGTCACCATTCTCTGCTTTGGCCGTGTAAAAAACAAGCTCATCATGAGTCATAGTCTTCTTAGACCTTTCACCAGTCAAATGCTCAAAGACAACATCAAGCTTATTATTATAAGTAAACATAAAATGCTGAGCATAACCAGAAGCATCAATATCAAGCCTGCCAGGAACAACACGATGAACAATGAACCTATCACCAGCCTCGCCACCAACAGAAGAAACAAACTTAACCTTCTTCTTGTTAACACCTGGCGTAAATTTTTTGGTCAATTCTTCAGCCTTGCCATAATCAAACTTAAGATGATTATGACCATAAATAAACAAAGGCTGAATCTGCTCAATAAGCTCATTATCCTTCTCAATAAGCTCAAACTGATCCTTAACCCTGATTATTTTAACATCAACAGTCTTATTCTGGCCAGGAACAACAACAGGAATCTCAGACTCCCCGCAATCAAGAGTTGTGATTAGATAATTCTCCTTAAGGTTCACAACAGCGCTGACAGTCAATCTCTCATCCTT
>CAYPUD010000100.1:0-1872 GCA_964413955.1 uncultured Methanosarcinales archaeon | reverse complement strand
AGTTAAAAAATAGGCACGCTGTTTGCGTGCAAACTTATTATTTGTGGAAGTTTTTCTTTGAAAGAAAAATCGTGGAGTTGTTGGCTGTTTTTTAGAGGAAGCAAGTATTCTCTGAAGATAAAAAGTCATAGATTTGATAGCAGGTTTTACCCTGAAAGAGATAATCTATCTTCAGAAAAAAGAGTAAGAAAAATTCAACAGATTGTTGAAGCGAAAGACTCTACCCCATATAGAACTGCGCCCAGAAGGCGCACAAGAATTCAATAAAAGGAAATGCTCCTGATGCAAGAACTGAACTGAGATCTCAGCATACAAATAGCGCCACGAAGGCGCACTAATTTTTAGCAAAATGAAACGTACTCCTGCTAAACATAAAAGCTATCACTTATTTCAAGATAAGCTTTAAATACAAAACAATCTTTATGCTGGTTCATGGACATAAAAAAGAGGTATGAAAAACAAAAGAAATGGCTGGTAAAGAGATGGGAAGGGAAGATAGACAAGAAAATAATAAAAGCTTTCCTGAAAATTCCAAGAGAAGATTTTGTTCTGGAGGAATGGAAATCCCAAGCTTATGATGACACTCCATTGCCGATATTGGCTGACCAGACAATAAGCCAGCCGACGACAGTTATGCAGATGCTGCAGCACCTTGAGTTAAAAAAAGGCATGAAAGTCCTGGAGATAGGAGCAGGAAGCGGATACAATGCAGCGCTGATAAGCGAATTGGTCGGAAAAGAAGGAAAAGTCATCACAGTGGAGATCCTGCCAGAATTAGTCAAATTCGCAAAAGACAACCTAAAAAAAGCAGGAATAAAAAATGTGCGAGTGGTGAAAGCAGACGGCAGCAGAGGTTATGCAAAGGAAAAGCCCTATGACAGGATTGTCTGCACAGCAGCAAGCCCAAAGATTCCAGAAGCATGGAAGAAACAACTCAAAAAAGATGGCATAATCCTTGCGCCAGTAGGAGATGAGTACGGTCAAACAATGCTAAAAGTCAAGAGAATAGGGGATGTGTTAGAGTTTGAAGAATTAGGAGATTACTTATTCGTGCCATTATTAGGAAAGCATGGATTTAATAAGAGAACAAAGGGCTAAGTCAACTTAAACGAGTTAGTGCCTATGCTGCGCGAAATAAAATTAGGCGCAGATGTATAAAACTTTTGGGTTGAACAAGAGGCGTCCTGTTTGGATGCGACTTATTATTTGTTGGAGTTTTCTTCTGAAAGAAAAATCGCAGAATTATCGGCAGAGTTTTTTTAAGCCAAAAATCACAGGGCAGAAGATTGTTTTGAACAGAAAATAGATCTATGCTGAGAAAATCAATTGAGGACTACGCTTGGCAGCATAGGCATACTAAAGTTGACTTTACCGAAAAGAAAGAGAAATAAAAAAAACAATCAAAAAAATCTGGTTCTAACGCTTCTTAGCAGGCTTGCTTTTTTTAGCATGAGACGTCTTTTTCTTAACAATATTTTTCTTGACCCTGCTGACAGCTTTTCTGGCTTTCTTACTTGCTTTGCGGACAGTTTTCTTCACTTTTCTCTTAATCATCCTTTTCGCAATAGGAACAGCCCTCTTAGCCTTCTTAATCTCAGACTCAAACTCTTTCTGAACAAACTTCCTGAAACGCTCCTGCTCAGCCTTAAGCTCACTGACAAGCTTTCTCAAGAACACCTTAGCCTCTTTCTTGTCAATCAAACCAAGTTCAAGCATCTTCTTCAGATCTTTCTTAGCTTCAACCTTAGCAGCTTTGGCAGCTTTCAACGCATCCAATAAAGTCTTACGAATCCTGCTTCTCATCAGATCACCTCTTTACATGATGGATAGACCAGAAGTAACAATCAAAGTTTAAAAACCTTATTGTGGAAA
>CAYPUD010000099.1:0-2154 GCA_964413955.1 uncultured Methanosarcinales archaeon | reverse complement strand
GTTATTTGCGGCATTGGTTTAGGGACTTTCACAGGACTTATTCCTGGCATTCATGTCAATCTTGTGTCTGTTCTTCTTGTTGCATTGCCTTTTGATCCTCTCTTCCTGTCTATAGCCATAATTGCAATGGCAGTCACGCATTCTATTCTCGACACTCTTCCGAGCATCTTTCTTGGGGCGCCTGATCCTGCTGTTGTGATGTCTGTCCTGCCTGGCCATAAGCTCTTGCATGAAGGCAAAGGATCGAGAGCTGTCTTGTTGACTGTTATTGGCAGCTTGTCTGGATTATTGATGGCTTTGTTGCTGCTGCCTTTGTTGGGATTGTTCATCTCTTTTGGTACAGGTTTCATCAGGCCTTTCTTGTTCTGGATTTTGCTCGCGATCCTTTTGTTTCTGATCCTTAAAGAGAATTCTATCAAAAAAAAGGTTTGGGCTTCTGTTGTTTTCTTTTTGTCTGGTTTCCTTGGGATGGTTGTCTTCTCAACTCATTTGAAGAATGCTTTGTTTCCTTTGCTTTCTGGCATGTTTGGCGCGTCAGGATTGCTTTTGACACCAAAAGGAGCGAGCATTCCTAAGCAAAAGAGCGCTGGCAAAAAAGCTGAGTCAAGAAGCATAATTAAGACCACTTTAGCGAGTGTTCTTGCTTGCTCAACAACGATTCTTTTTCCTGGTCTTGGCCCATCTCAGGGTGCTGCGATCTCAAGCTCTTTTTTTGCGACAACTCAAGCTGAAGATTATCTTCTTCTTGTCGGCAGCATGAGCACGGTGGATGTCATAATGAGCTTTGCAGCATGGTTTGCTGTTGGCAGGGCAAGGAACGGAGCTGTTGTCGTATTAAAATCGCTGGGATTATTCACGCCTGTCAAGCTTGTGCTTTACGCAGGAGTCATGCTTTTTGCTTCAGGCCTTGCTGCTATTGCTGCTTTGTTGTTGATAAAAGTTTTTTCACGTTTGGTCTCAAGAATAAGTTATCCGCTTATCTGCAGACTGATCATATTTTTTTTGGTGATCATGACTTTCTGGCTTTGCGGATGGTATGGTTTGATTGTCTTTATCATATCAACTGCCATTGGATTGATTCCGCAAATCACTGGCTGTTCAAGAGCGCACGCAATGGGTTGTCTTTTATTGACTATTCTTATAAGTAGTTTGTAGAGTATAGCTTTATCAATATATTAAAATCAAGGATAATATGTTTGGCTGTTGACCCCTAAGTTAGGGACTGTTGTGGGAAATGTTCTTATTACCCCATTGCATAAGCAATCCACTGTCACAGGCCTTGAGCTTAACACTGTCGGCAATCCGACTTCTGAACTCATGTAATACTGACAACCTTGCAGTTCACACATCTCTTGGGGAGTGTATTGGATAAGCCTGGTTGAGGCTGTATAAGCTCCTGTTGTTGAGATTCCAGTCATCACCCACAGTGTGAATGCGACAATTGCTGTTACTGCTATTATTGACCATATCCCTAAAATTATATTTTTCTTTTCCATTTGTTTTTGCTTAAGGATTACTGATAATACGCGTAGTATCTATTGAGGTCTTTCTTTTTCACTAATTGAAATGTCTTTAATTCCCCTTGGCACTGGCAATCAACTCTCCCAGGCCCGAATTTTGGTTCAGGAAAAACATGCCCTACATACTCGCACCCATTTTCTGCGCACACTTCTGCTGGCGAGGCATATTCACTGTAAACATTTGATGCTGAGAATGCTCCTGTACCGCCTAATTTTCCTATCATGAACATTACGAACAGGACCATAACAACTATTGCTATCATTGCCCAAATCCCTAATATGATTGTTTTACGCTCGTGCATCTTAACACCTCCTTTTTTATTTGATTAAAGGACTTTTTATTTAAAAACCTTTTTCTTTTGTTGTATTCTTGTGCGCCTTTGTGGCGTCAGCGTGCAGGCTCAGTTCAGTTCTTGCATCAAAAGTATTCTCTTTTGTTGGATTCTAGTGCGCTTGCTTTGCGCAGCCAATGATATGATTTTTCTTTGCACGTGCTGCTTTAGCATTCTCTTGTGCTGAATTCTAGTGAGCCTGCTTGGCTCAGTTCTGTATTGTGGTAGAGTTCCTTGCTTCAATAATCTGTTGAATTTTTCTTAATCTCTTTTCCGCAGTCAGATCTTCTTCCTGATAAAAC
>CAYPUD010000098.1:0-2196 GCA_964413955.1 uncultured Methanosarcinales archaeon | reverse complement strand
ACAATGAACGAGGTAATAGTTAAAAACTCTTTAGTTAAACAAGAGGCGCGCGAAACAATGTGAGCAGTAACAACAAAAAACCCTTATGTTGAACAAGAGGCGCGCTGTTTGCGCGCAGACTTATCATTTGTTGAAGTTTTTCTTTGAAGATTAAAAATCATAGAGTTGATAGCAGGTTTTTAGAAAAAGAATTTTTCTGAAGATAAAAAGTCGCAGAAGGGATAGCAGAGTTTAAGTGAGTGAATATCTTAACTGCAGAAAAGAGGTTTGAAAAATTCAACAGATTACTGAAGCGAGAAACTCTGCCACAATATAGAACTGCGCCACAAAGGCGCACTAGAATTCAGCATAAGAAAATGCTCCTGATACAGGAACTGAACTGAGATCTCAGCACACCAATAGAGCCAAGCAGGCTCACTAATTTTCAGCCTAAGAAAAAAGTCCAGGACTAATAACGTAGTCAAACACTAATGACATTCTCAAGAGCAACCTGATTAGAGAAAATGTTTGCGCCATATGATTTCATTTCAACTGCAAATAACAAAACTTTAAAAATGCAGCCAGATTCCAAGGGGTTTATGGCAATAAAAGAAAAAGATTTTGTGGAAATCAATTTTACAGGCAGGATACAGGAATCAGGGCAGGTCTTTGACACAACAGACCCGAAAGTGGCAAAGGAAAACAACTTAGGAGAAGGAGAATTCAAGCCAATAATAGTCTGCGTAGGACAAGGCCACCTGATCAAAGGATTGGACGAATGGATAATCGGGAAAGAACCAGGAAAATATGAGAACATTACAGTGCCTGCAATCAAAGCATACGGCAAGAAAGACGCTAAACTGATACGAATGATTCCCACACAGCAATTCACAAAATACAAGATCAAGCCCGAAAGAGGGCTGCAGGTCAATATCGATGGAATAGTAGGTATGATAAGGACAGTCACAGGAGGAAGGACTGTGGTTGACTTCAATCATCCTTTGGCAGGCAAAGACCTAGTTTATGATATAGAGATCATCAGAAAAGTTGATGACAAAAAAGAGCAAGTTGACTCACTACTGAAGCTTCTGGTCAATGTTGACGCGCAGACAGAGATAAAAGAGGGCAAAGCAAAGATAAAAGTCACTCTGGACATACCAAAAGAAGTCCAGGAAAAGCTGAAGAAGACAATAAAAGACCTTGTAGGGGTTGAAGCAGAATTTGTGAAAGAGGACAAGAAAGAAGAAGTGAAAGGTGAAGCTAAGAAAGAGACAGAGGAGAAGAAAGAAGATTCAGCAGAAACAAAGACTGAAGAAGAAAAAGAAAAGAAAACAGAGAAGAAAGAAGAGACTACAGAAACAAAGGCCGAGAAAGACAAAGTTGACAGTGATAGTGATTAGCCGAAGAAAAAGGAAACGACTGAAGAGAAGAAAGAGTAAAGACAAAAAAGCAGACGACAGATAAGCCAAAAGAAAACATCTACAATACAAGACAATAAAGTTTAAATAATCAGCAGTTTTAGCTTCTTTTAAGGGAAAATAAAAAGGGGAAAAATGGAAATAAACACCATAGGCTCAGATTCAACAAGCCAGATTGAGGCGACAGAACAAAAACGAACAAATTCTTTTGATGCAGAGCTAGAGGAGATGCTGACAAAGCAAAAAGCATCCATTAAGGTAGTTGGTTGCGGAGGAGGCGGAAACAACACGATCAACAGGATAACAGAAGTGGGCGTTCTTGGAGTGGAGACAATAGGCATAAACACTGACGCACAAGACCTGCTCTACACAACAAGCGACAAGAAAATACTCATAGGCAGAGACGTGACAAAAGGAATGGGAGCAGGAAGCGATCCAAGATTAGGAGAGGAAGCTGCCAGAGAAAATGAGCACGACATCAAGAACGCGATACAAGGATCAGATATGGTTTTCATCACCTGCGGTCTAGGCGGCGGAACAGGGACAGGAAGCGCGCCAGTTGTCGCAGAGATCTCAAAGAAATTAGGCTGTCTGACTGTAGCAATAGTGACGATGCCATTCACGATGGAAGGCAACAGAAGATTTGACAATGCTTTGATAGGCCTTGAAAAGCTGGAAAGCAGCGTAGACACACTAATAGTGATCCCTAATGATAAGCTTCTTGAGATAGCTCCAGACCTTCCGATGCAGACAGCATTCAAAGTCGCTGATGAGATACTGACAAATGCAGTAAAAGGAA
>CAYPUD010000097.1:0-2335 GCA_964413955.1 uncultured Methanosarcinales archaeon | reverse complement strand
TCATCAAGCTTAGGCAAGAGAACAGTCAAACTAAGCTCCATAGTTCTACCTTTTAATCATTCTCAACACGAGGAGCAAGAATGAAGCTCAACAACAATTTATCCTGAACCTTATAATCCAGCTTCAAAGGATAATCCTGATTAAACCTAACCTCAACATCCTCAGAGATCTTGCTGCCCTGCATCATCTTCTTCAAGTATTCAATAGAATATTTCGCCTTGACATTTGCAGTCAACTGAGAAGAAATCTGCGTGCGGTCATCACTCTTGATCTCAATATGAGCCTTGCTTAAATCTCCCTCTGCCCTGATGCTAAAAGTCTCAGGCTCAGCGTTAAATGTTACACTTTCAGCAACAATGTCAGCGTCATTAATAGCATCATTCAAGACATGAGCCTTAAGCTTAATAGAAACAGGAAACTCAAGATTAGGAACCTTCTGCTCATTCTCCTCAATCTCAAGAAGAGGCAGGCTAAAAGTTCTGGTTGTAGACGCCTTCAACTGAATCTTCAACTTATTATCATCAGTTACTTCAAGAGTCAAGACGTCAGCAGCTGTGGCCCTTTTAAGAACCTGCTTAAAGTTAGCCAAATTAATACCAATCTCCTTATCCTCATCAATCTGATACTCAACAAAATTACTGGCAAGAAGCTCAAAAATGACCATCGCCACGTTGGCTGGATCCATAGCAATACATTTCAAACCATTTTTAGTGATCTTAAACCTAGCTTCATTGACAAGTTCTGAAAGAATAGAGATACTATCCTTCAGATATCCTGGTTCAGCAAGCACTAACCTCATTTTTGTGTTTCTCCCTAAAAGTTGTGAAGAGGCTATCTCTTTAAAAATTTTGTGTATCTCCAGCAGATAAATCACTCAATGTCAACAGTCTTGCCATCAACAACAACATGAATTTTATCATCAGCATAACCGATTTCTTTCAACAGAGGAACCATACAATCGGTCTTTTCAGAATCCCCATGAGCAGGAATGACATGCTCAGCATTTATCATTCTCAAGAAATCAGCAATGTCTGCCCTGAAAGAATGACCAGAAATATGAACATCAGGAACAATATCAACCCCAACGTCCTTAAGCTTGCTGTCAAGAACAGCCCTATTCTCTCTGTTGATGTCTGCAGGAATAATGCTTGAACTAAAAACCACAACATCACCAGGACTGAAGTCAAAAGGCAGAACACCATCAACCATCTTAGAGAGGGTGGCCTTAGGCTCGCCCTGATTGCCAGTGACAACCAATAAAGCATTCTCTTTCCCTTTTTTCAAGATCTCTTTCAAATACTTCCTGCTCTGTTTAGCAAACTTAGAAACAACCACACCTTCGAATTTAGCGATACCACAATCCTGAGCAGCAAAAACATATTTAGCGATGCTCCTGCCAAGAAAATAGACTTTTCTATTCATCAACTTACCAATCTCAGCAATATTATTCAACCTTTCAATATGACTGGAGAAAGTCGTAACAATGACACCTTTACCAACATTCTTCTCGTCAAGAAGAACCTCCCTCAACTTTTTTTTAACTTCAGTCTCAGAACCATTATGGCCTTCCCTACAAGAATAAAGGCAATCCTGAATCAACAACTTAACACCTTTCTGGCCCAATTCCTTAAACCTGTCAAAATCAGGGGGCAAGCCAAGAGTAGGGTTCTTATCCAGCCGATAATCATTACCATACATGATGACCCCTTCAGGGGTGTGCAAAGCAACAATGATAGTCTGAACAGTACTGTGAGTCGTGCGGACAAACTCAACAGAAAAGCCGTCAGACAACCTAAAGCTTTCTCCAGGCAAAAGCTCAATAATCTCATTAAAAAACTCAATAGATTCATCTCTTATCACAGACCTTAAGACATGAGCTGTGAAAGGGGTGCAGATAACAGGACAATCATACTTATGAGCAAGCCACGGAACAGCACCCATGTGATCAAGATGCGCATGAGTCAAAAGAATTGCTTTGACGTCAGCTTTCCAATCATCAATCAACTTATCCTGAGGGATAGCATCAGCCTTCTTCAGCCTACTCTCAGACATGACAACAAGCTCTTCACCCTCCTGTTCAGTAAGAGAAATATAGTTCGGCATGTGCAAGCCCATATCAAAAATGAAAACATTATTTCTAACTCTGACAGCCGACATATTCCTGCCAATCTCACCAAAACCACCAACAGCACGAAATGAAACAACCATAAAGCAAAACAAAGAAGCATTTCATTTAAAAACTTTTGTTGAGAAGAGATACAAAATGATATAAAAAACTTTTTTTTGAACAAACATAGAAAACAAATGCGGGGTAAATAACTCTTGAGTTGAACAA
>CAYPUD010000096.1:0-2352 GCA_964413955.1 uncultured Methanosarcinales archaeon | reverse complement strand
ACTTCTGTCAAACTATATTTTAGGTTAAAATAGAAGCAAAAGTGTCAAACTTGGGATTTAACTAAAGAGTTTTCTGCAATTACTTTTCACAGCATCAAGGACGCCTAAAGTTCAACTAAAGAGTCTTTTACTGTTACTGCTCCAATTGTTTCGCGCATCTCTTGTTCAACCTAAAAATTTTCTGCTTCCACTCATTACACCCCTCGCGCACCCCTTATTCAGCTAAAAAGTATTTTGCTGTTTTTTTTAAGACATATTACTTTCTGTCCTTTAAGTTGACTTATGATTATGTATTATATTCGGCTTATAGGACTCTTTATTTTTTTCCATCAAGAATCAGATTCTATTTTCCTTTCAAGTTCTGCAAGCGCTTCTTCTGCTTTTTCGTCGCTTTCTACAATCCTGTAACTAAGATTGTATTTTATAGGGTGTCTTTCAGTGCTGTAGAGTTTTACTATATCTTGCAGATTCTCATCAAGTTTTTTAGCGAATTCTTTGAATTCTTTTTCTTCTGCTTGTCCTTTTACTCCTGCAAACTTATCGTCATAAGACGCTATTGCTGTGAGGTATTGGTCATAGTTCATGTTGTTTCTTATGTCTGTTCGGATTAGTTCTGGCAGTATTCCTTTCACACTCATCTTAAATACCAGCAATCCTGTCTTTTTTGTGTCTGGTATTTTGCTGATGTTGATGAGGTTCCGAAGATTTAGCAGGAATGTTTCTTTGTCTGAGAATTCAAGCTTGTCTGGGTTATAGTCTTTTCTTTCCCTCTTCTTATAGTTTAGCGCCATTGTTTGAGAGAAGAAATCTTTAATATTTAAAAACCTTTTGTATTTTCACTACTGTCTGGTGTTCTTATTTAATTCTTGTATGTATCTCTTTTCTATGTCTTCCTGGAACTCTTTGTACCTGATTATCTTGCCTTTGCCAGAGTCTTTTCCCACGTAAAGAGCAGCGTCTGTCTTGCCTACAAATTCTTCAAGGCTCTCTTCAGAAGAATATTGCTTCACCCCTATTGTGACGCCGACGTTCAGAGTTTTGCCTTTATAGCTGATGCTTGTTTCATCTATTATTGTTTTGATCCTTTCTGCAACATGATATGCACCTTCTTCATTAGTCTTGTATAATATTATTGCGAATTCATCCCCTCCTAATCTTGCGAAGATGTCTGATTCTCTAAGGTTGTCTTTGAAGTAAGTGGTAATCTCTTCAGACAATTTTTTTAGGACATCATCTCCTGCCTGATGGCCGTAAGTGTCGTTTATAGGCTTAAAGCCATCCAGATCAAATATGATTAGAGACAATGTGTCTTTTTGTTCTTTTGCAGTTTTTATCAGGGTGCTTAGTTGATCTTCAAAGACTTGTTTGTTGTAGACTCTTGTCAGGTGGTCCAGTTGCGCTTTTTGGAGTAGTTTTGTGTTGTTTTTCTTTAAGATGGTGTTTTCTTGCGAAATTTCAAATATCTTGTCAGCAAGGCTTTGCCTTTCCTTTTCTGCTTGCTCTCTTAATTTTTGCTCTTGCGCAATCTTTTCTTCATAGGATTCAAAGATGTCCAGAACGTGATGAGTCAGATTAAGCAGATCTTTCTTTGCTTCAAAGTCTAGTTGTGAGAAGATTTTCCAATAAGGGCTGAGATCTGAAAATCTTTGACTATTATAATCCAGATTTTCTACAGCTTCATTTGGTGTTTTTCCAGGAAATTGTATTGTCTTGCCTAAGCGTTGTATCCTCTCGCTTAATCTTTGCTTTTGTTCTTCATCTTCCTTGTTTGTTCTTCTTTTCTTTGCTTCCATAATCATTAGAATTCCTGCTTTATTTATAAATCTTTCGCTTTTGTCATCACTTATTAGTGATTATTACATAAGTCTGCTGTTTTAACGCTCAAATTATTGTTTGTCAGTAGAATGTCATTTAATCATTTTTGCTTGTTACTCGATAAGAATTAAAATGTTTTTTAAATGGATACTGTTAGTTACAATAACATGCGCTTTAGTGAACTTATTCCCCTGATCATTCTATCATCTGCTTTATTTTTGCTTGCAATGCCTTTCTTTGATGAGACTAATCCAACAGGCCTTAGTTCTTTTTCAGCGCAATCAGGACAAGGATGCATTGATCTTGAGGATTCTTCAACATGGCATAATAATATAACTTCTATTGGCAACAGGTCTTTTTTTCTGAATGATAATATAACTCTCTGTAAGAAGACTTATTCAACAGATGCGATCCATGATTTCTTTGTCTTTAAGGGGTCTTATGTTCTTGATTGCAATGGCTCAACTATCAGAGGTTCTGGCCTTGGAAAAGGTGTGTTGAGCAGGTTCAATAATACTTTTATTGAGAACTGTGTCT
>CAYPUD010000095.1:0-2361 GCA_964413955.1 uncultured Methanosarcinales archaeon | reverse complement strand
TCCTTATCTTTGTCTGAATCCTCATAATATCTCTCATCGATTGTCAGGTTCAACCCTTTTGAAGTCAGGTAACCAAAGACATTCTCTGTTGGAAAGCATTGTTCACAGCCTTTGTGGTGTATTGCTTCCACAAACACTTCTCTGCCTTTTATGTCTGCTTCTGTGAGAATATTCTTCTGAACCTCTTTTGTCTGATTAGTTTCAGCGCTTGTTGTCTTGTGCAGAAGAAACTTGTTTGCAAGCAGGACTATCAGTACTATCAGTATAAGAATCAACAGTTTGTCTGTTATGCTCCCCTTTTTTGCCATAAATCGGTTCTTTTCTCAGTATTATTTAAACTTAATGGATTTTAAGCAGATATAAACCATGCCATATCCAATCTCTAGTTACCAAAAGATTTTAAAATAGATAATATATACTATATTTTATTGTTTACTCCACAAAAGAGGCGAGTCATGAAAAAGATTGCATTGTTCATCATTTTCCTGTTATTCATTGCTTCTTGCGCTAAGACAGAAGAACGTCCCTTGTGCAAAAAACCTTATTTTGAATGGAAAGCTGGTGAGTGTTGTCTGGACGCAAACAATAATCAGATCTGCGACAGGGATGAAATGCAACAGACAATTCCTCAAACAGAAAAATTCAAGAAATCTCTCAAAGCATCTGACAGCCTGACTCAGGTAAACCCTATTGAGTCTTTCCTAAAAGAAGTTCCTGAAAAATACTGGTTTCATTCCTTTAACACTGGCAAGGTTGTTGTCAATGGAAACAAAAGGCATTCGTATATTAATGTTGAGAATGGAATAACTGATATCTTTTGGGACACTGCAAAAAAAGAGGCTTTTGAGCTTTGCGATATCAATCAGGAGATCTTTCAGGAAGGCGATAAGTTCCAGAAAGACAGGCCGATTTGCGATCCTGATTTCCTTAATATCAGATACTTAAGCCCTGAAGAGTACGAAACAAGATTTCCTATGGGTCCTGTTGATTGGATGCTGAAATACAAGGATAAGATTCCCTTTCGTGTTGAGACTACCATTCAGACTTTAGGTGTGAGAACTATTTCTCCTGTCATTCATTTCAAAGAAGATAATGGAGACATCACCGTTCTTAAGTTTGATCAGCACTTTAAAGTGCCTGTTGCGATTGACACTATCAGAAACAATATGAGGGTCAAGTCTTTAAAATATCTGTATAACACTGATTTTAGGCTGATCGGTGTTAGTGATCCTGATAAGGCCATGATTCCTCCAAAAGAAAAATCACTGCCAGAAGGGCCTGTTGTTGCAGTAATTGATAATTATAAGCTCCTTTTGAGCAATGACGTCTATGTTAAGGGCAGAGTCACTAATCATGGTCCTAAGTTTGTTCCCCAACAGAATCTTTTTATTGAGTGTTTTGACCCTCAAGGTGAATCTATCGGAAATAAGACAACTAAGACCTTAGAAGGCATTACAAAAAAAGATTACACTGATTTCAAGACTTACGTTCCTGTCAAGACAAGAGATCTTGGGCGTTGCACTGTCAAGCTGCTGTGATGTCAAGGCTCTATTCTTGTTCCTTTGAATTCCTTGTTGTCAAGAGCTTTTTCCAGCCTGTCAAGCTTCCTTCCATTCAGGACATATACAGTCATCCTGTATCTTGCTGCTAACTCACTAGCCACTGGATCAAAAGGAGTGTTCATTCCTGGCGTCCATTTGTCTGCTATCTTTTTCCTGTATTCTTCCCATGATATTATCTTCACTGGCTTTGCTTTCTTGTTAAGTCTTGGATCAGAATCATAGACCATATCAATATTGCTGAGATTGAATATCTTTGTTGCTTTGTATTCTTTTGCCCATAAGACAGCATTCTTGTCTGTTGAGCATCCTGGTTTCCATCCACCTGCAACCAGCACTTTTCCAAACCTTGTCTTTTGAGGTTTCTGATATGTCTTTCTGCTTGCTGTTTTGCCAAATACCTCTTTAATCAATTCTGCATTGAACATTGTCCCCGCTATTCCTATCTTGTCTAATCCTTTCGCATCCACACCTAATCTGCTCGCTGCCTGCTGGTAGTCTCTGACTGGTCTGCCTCCTCCGCAGACTATCACAAACTTTTCCTTCCTGTCAAGCACCAATTCTCTGAATCGTTCAATAAATCCTGTGTTTATCTTTCCTGGATTGATTATGCTTCCCCCAAGGCTCATAATTATTGTTTCCATGTCTCTTATTCTAAGAATTCCATATTTAAATTTTGTTCACTTCTTTTTCTGATGAAATGCGCCCTCCGGGAATCGAACCCGGACCCTAGCCTTGGGAAGGCCATATCATACCACTAGACCAAGGGCGCTTTTGATATTGTTTTCATTTTCTTAAAAAA
>CAYPUD010000094.1:0-2383 GCA_964413955.1 uncultured Methanosarcinales archaeon | reverse complement strand
AATGAAGTGCAGACAATGTGCAATTCTGTCCTGATGCCAGGAAGTTATGTGAAAGAAGGAAGCAAAATAAATTATAAACAAAAATAGTTTAAATTATTATCTTAAATAAAACACACCTAAACCTTAAACAAACGATAAATCTCTATGACTCTTACGAAACTATTAAAAATAAAGTTATCTTAGGTTTTAGAAGGATAATTTTTGATGATCAATAATAACAAAATGATTGAAGTTGAATTGAGGTTTAAATTAAGGGAAGAAATTAAAGACAAACTAAAGCAATTAGGTGCCAAAACGATCTCAAAATCTGTCGAAAATGACACTTATTTTAAATTTGGCGAGGACAAAGAAAGGAGATTTATCATAAGAATCAGAAAAAAAAATGGAGTCGAAACCTTAACATTCAAAGGATCGTCGCTTTTGAACGAAGATTCCGCTTGGCAAGAATGGGAAGCTAAGATCTCTAATTCAGACAATCTTAAGAAGCTGTTGCTTTCAAATGGCTTTATTGAATTGGTTAAAATTAATAAGCTAAGGGAGAAATTTAAGTTAGAAAACTTTGAGATAAATTTGGATGAAGTTGAAAATTTAGGGAAGTTTGTTGAGGTTGAAGTTCTTGGAAATGATCCTGAAAAAGCTAGAAGTTTGATAATGAATTTTGTTCAAAATAAACTTGGCGTACCAAAAGATGCAATCATCCAGAAAGGTTATGTTAAATTGATGTTAAAAGAGTAATGGATATTTTTAGTAATTTAGTTCTCATTATATACTACATAGAATACAAATCTTTTTTAAGCCAAACAGGATTAAACAATTTTTGACATGAATAGAATCAGGAATAATTGCTTTTTCTTGGGTGTTATTGATGGAAATTAACTTGGCAAACACAGATATAATCTCTATTCTGAATGATTTGGACAAAGAAAAGATTCTCTACCTTTGTGAGAGGGCAAAAGAGATGAGGGATCTGGAAAAGGATGGCAAGAGATGGCTGCTTAACAACACTTTCACTGGCGAGAACCAAAAAGTCCTGGCTTACATGTTTTATGAGCCAAGCACAAGAACAAGATTTAGATTTGATACAGCAATGAGAGAATTAGGAGGAAAAAGAGACGGCTTTACTGGAACAGAAGGGACTTCTATGACTAAGAAAGAGACTATTAGGGATACTGTCAAGATGATGGAAGCGAATCATTTTGATGCGATTGTAATGAGGCACCCGAAAGCAGGTGCTTTACAGTGGGCTGCTGACGTGGCTGATATTCCTGTAATCAACGCAGGTGATGGCAAGAATGAACATCCAACTCAAGCTTTGCTTGACTTGTTCACGATCTATATCAACAATAATAAGAGTCTTGATGGGTTGAGGATCGGTTTAGGCGGCGATCTGTCTCATGGCAGAACAATAAGATCCCTGGTTTTCGCGTTATCCCACTTTGATGATGTAACAATAAGATGGGCTGCTGAGGATTATCTTGGCTTGCCTGAAGGGATACATGAAGTGGCAGAAAGAAGAGGAGTAAAAATCATCAGAGAAAGAAGTGTGGAGGACGTGATAAATGATTGTGAGTATTATTACATGACGAGGCCTCAGTTTGAGAAGATGGGTGGGGAGATTTCAGAGAGTGAAATTGCAGGGTTGCTTAAGAGATACAGGATCACTTTAGAGAAGATCAGAAAAAGCAAAGCCAGGCTGATGCATCCTTTGCCAGTGAATGGAGAAGTTGCAGAGATAGAGTTTCCTGTGTTCTTTACAAAAAATCAATTATTCTATCAGCAAGCAGAGAATGGGATATTTTTGTCTAAAGCGTTACTGTTCGAGATTCTGAGTGATGAAACTTACAGGATATTCAGGGATCGCTTGCCAGAAAGCTTGTTGGTCGGCAATAACAGGCTGGAAAGAGCCATAAAAAACAGGGAGAAAGAAAGCCTTGCGATTGATGTCATCCAGAATGGTGTTGTGCTGGACCATCTGAGTTATGGCACATTGGATCGCATAAGATCTGAGTTGGCGCTGAATGAATACTCTGTCTTTGGAGGAGAAATAATTAATGACGAGAAAAAAGCCATTCTCAAGATCAAGGAAGGAGAATTATCTGAGAGAGATTACAAGAAGATCGCTATGATTAGCCCTGAACCTACAATTAATATCATTAGGGAAAACAAAGTCAAAGAAAAGTTTGTCTATTTGCTCTGTGAGAATGAGAACTGCATCACACGAGAAATAATGGAGGATGTTCCGCCAAAATTCTATAATGATGATGGTGTGGTCAGGTGCAGGTATTGCGGACAAAGGTACAATATCAAGAGCAGGAAGGTCAGCGATGAGGAGAAAGAAATATTTGTCAAAAGCCTGCCTGAAAAGGTTGAGAAGCTGAGTTGA
>CAYPUD010000093.1:0-2598 GCA_964413955.1 uncultured Methanosarcinales archaeon | reverse complement strand
TCAGTATTCTTGCTGTCTTAGTCACAGCAGTCAGAGCGATATGAAAAGAAGCAGAGGTTAGCAAAAAGCTCCTTCGTTTAATTTTAGGTGCACTGCAAGGAAATGTCAAAAAAAGCAGTAAAAGACTCTTAAGTTAAACAAGAGGCACACGAAGGGAGTAATGAGTAGGAGCAGAAAACTCTTGAGTTGAAATTTAGGCGTCCTGTTTGGACGCGACTTATTATTTGTTGAAGTGTTTCTTTGAAAGAAAAATCGCGGAGTTGTTGGGCTGTTTTTTTTTAGAGGAAGCAAGTATTCTCTGAAGATAAAAAGTTATAGAGTAGATAGCAGGTTTTACCTTGAAAGATAATCTGTCTGCAGAAAAGAGATTAAGAAAAATTCAACAAATTCCTGAAGCAAGAAACTCAGCCACAATATAGAACTGCGCCAAACAGGCGCACTATAATTTAACTAAAGGACTGCTCCTGACGCAAGAACTGAACTGAGATATCAGCACACCAATAGCGCCAAACAGGCGCACAAGAATTCAACAAAAGGAAATGCTCCTAAACTGAGTTAGTAGTCAAGCACTAATGACATTGTCGGGGGCGCACAAGAATTCAACAAAATGAAAACACCAAAAAATCAAATGATAATCACAACATCAAAACAAGTCAAGACTTAAGCCAGAAGATAACCAAACCAAACAAGAAGGCTTCTTAACAATTTTTCAGGAAAACTTTAAAAACAAGCAGGATTTATTGACTGAGAGGGAAAATCATGGCATTGCTTAAAGATATAACAGACTGGCTGGACTCTTACCTCAAGATTGATGAGCTGAAAGACTACTCATGGAACGGCCTGCAGTTTGAAGGAAACAAGGAAGTCAAAAAGATAGCTTTTGCAGTTGACGCATGCGTTGAGACTTTCAAAGCAGCAGTGGATGCAGGAGCTGACATGATAATAACCCACCATGGGATGTTCTGGAGAGAATCAGATCCTTCAATAAGGGGGATTATAAAAAACAGGCTTGAAATACTTTATAAGAATGGGCTGTCGTTGTACGCAGCCCACCTGCCATTAGACAGGCACAAGGAATCAGGAAACAACGCCCAACTGATAAAGCTCCTTGGGGGAAAGATCATTGATGAGTTCACGTTCCATGACGGAAAGAACATAGGATGGGTGGCGAAGTTCAAACACCCAATACCTCTGCATGAGATACAGTTCGTCCTTGAGAAACAGCTTAACGCAAAATGCAAAGTCCTTCATTTCGGAGCAAACAAGGTGGAGAAGCTGGCAGTCTGCAGCGGAGGCGGAAGCTATCAGGATTTCTATGACGCGATGAAAGTGGCTGACGCATATTTAACTGGCGATGCTATAGAGATAACCCAGACAGCAAAGGACTCGAAATTCAATGTCATCTTTGCAGGGCATTATGCCACAGAAATAGTCGGAGTAAAAGCGCTGATGCCATTATTGCAGAAGAAGTTCAAAGTGGAAACAATATTCATAGACAAGCCAACAGGGCTTTGAACAAACAGCACAAAAAATTCTATAAATCAGACCCTAAAAGAAAGCAGGAATAAGATTTGCCAGGATGACTGCAAGAGTCACCATACTCACTGCTTTCCAGACAAGATTCGCTCTCTTCTTATGGGCAAACTTCTCAAGGCTTATCTGAAGCATCTTACCTCCATCAATAGGGCCAAGAGGCACAAGGTTGAACAATCCAACACCTAAACTAAGAAGGAAAAGCCAGAAAAACAATCCGTCCAACCAGATTATTACACTTTTCAGCAAAGTCGGTTGAGCAACAACCAGATCTTCTTCCACAAACACACCAAACCATCTTCTGCTAGTTTCAGGGTTCTTTGCCAGAACAACAGAATAATCAGACTTATCAGTCAAAACATCAATCTTATCACCAACATTTTTCCCTTTGAACACATCCTTAAAATCCTCAACAGTCTTCATCTCATTCCCATCAATCTCTTTTATCACTTCTCCTACAGACAATCCTGCAAGGCTAGCAGGAGAGCCATCAGGAATATTAGTGATTTTAAGTCCATTGCTCTCATGAAAGCTCGCACTCAAAGGATTAAGCAAAAGACTTAACACAATGAAGAACATGAACGCTGAAATAATATTTGCAAAAGGCCCTGCTGCAAACACACCTAATTGCTTTTTTCTGTTCGCCTTGCTAAGCTGCTTCTCATCAGGCTCTACAAACGCAGCGGGGATTATGGGAATTATGGCTGCGAGAAATGCAATGCCTGTCTTCCTGACCTTGATGTTCCACGCTCTTGCCATCACACCATGGCCTCCTTCATGGATGATCATGACAATCATGACGCTAATAATCCAATAAATAAAAGGGACGTAAAAGATGCCTTTGCCCTGTATAGGAAGGACAAGACCGACACTTTGAGCCTTTCCGACACTGAAAAGCTTAGCAAGCTCATAGATCAGGTCTGCTACAACCACAATCATCCCAAGAAATGCTGTAAAGATCATAAAAGGAGTTATCTTTCTCAGGAAAGACTTATGCTTCTTTGCAAAATTATCTATAAATTTCAGGCCAAAATTAGTCCTTAACATGCCAACGTAAAATATCTT
>CAYPUD010000092.1:0-2694 GCA_964413955.1 uncultured Methanosarcinales archaeon | reverse complement strand
TAAAAGGTAGAACTATGGAGCTTAGTTTGACTGTTCTCTTGCCTAAGCTTGATGATGCTTCTTTGATTAAGAGTTTGGATCTCATTTCAGGTTTGCATTCTAGCAGGACCATTGAGTTTTCTATTGAACCTAATCAGGGGTATTCTTCACAGAATATCGTTAGAGAATTAGCAGAAAAAGGTTCTCTTGACTTAGGGGAGTTTAGTCTTGATTTGGAACAAACAAGCTATGTTCCGCTTAGTTATGTTTGGATCCAGCCATATTTTCGGCTTAGGAGTAGACAATGGCCTTTGGTGGTTGAGAATGTTTCTTTTCCTGATCTTGTTGAATCAAAAGAGGATATTGATGGTTCTAAAGTGAGGGATATTGTTGAAACTTGCCTGAAGCCAACTGTTATCACTTTTCATCCTGATTATTCTGAGTTTGGTTTTAACTTTTTTCTGCCAGAAGCTGTCTCTGACGATCCTTTCAAGAGGAAGCTGAAATGGGAATTTGATCCCTTGGTCTGGTTTGAGGAGTACTTAAAGTTGTCTTATGAGAATGTGAAGTGACTTTTGAGTTTGTTGTTTAGTCTGCCTTTGCTTCACCACTACAGAATAGAAATGTTTAAATAATTCTTATTTTTTCTAATCTATTATGGTTGAAGAAGAACCCAATCCTGACTCAATTGAAGACCTTATCAAGACTGTCAATGAACTTTTAGAGGCCTCTTTTGGAGAGGGTTTTATGGGAAACTCTGATCTGGAAAGGAATGTTTATGGTGGTGGAATCAAGGTGATTCGCTATGATAATAAACTGTACAGCATCATCAAGTTCGATGATCTGAGTAAAAGTATTTTTTATGCAGGTAAGTTTTCTAAGCAGGATGGTTCTGCTTTGCAGGTTGTTGAAACGTTTGAGGATGATGCTAAAGAATATATCAGGCTTTATGAAGAAAGGTTTGGCAAGCCTGCTTCTTATGAGATTCTTGAACGATCTTAAGATAGTGTAATACTTTTGGTGTTTTGTTATGGTAGATCTAACAAAAAAAATTTATGACGGGGCTCCTGAAGACTTTTGTTGGGTTGGTTTTGGTTCTGGTAGTGGAACTAATATCCGTGAGTGTTCTTATGTTATTCCTCCTTGCTTAGTTTTCTCTGATAGGCCTTCTGCAGGAATTTTATCTCTTGATGAGTTGAAGGATGTTCCTAAGCTTGTTTTAGATGGGTTTAAGTTTTGTGGGAGTAGGAAGCACAGTGGTTATGAACAAAAGTGTGTTGAGTTTAATGATGTTCTCTTGAAGAAATTAAAGGATTTTGAGAAGCGCTATAGATCTATTGACTTGATTGTTTTGGGGGGCTATATGAGGTTAATTAAGGATCCTCTCTTGAGCGAATACAAAGATAAGATCATTAATGTTCACCCTGCTGATTTGTCTATTCTTGATGAAACAAATGATAGAATGTTTGTTGGTGCTAATGCTGTTTATGATTCTATTGTTGCCAAAGAAAAATTTACTCGTTCTTCAGTCATTATTGTTGATGGTCTTGTTGATCATGGTGAAATTTTAGTGCAGGGCCCTAAACTGGCTGTTTGGGATGGTGTTCTTCAGGAGAATATTGAAGAGGATCTTTTAAGGTCTTACGCAACACTCCACCAGCAGGTTCAGAAACGCCAGAGCGATTGGCCTGCTTTAACTCTAACTTTGGATTTGATCTCAAAAGGAGAATTATCGCTTGGTCATGAGAAAATCTTTTTTGACGAGTGGCGGGGGGTTTATTTTAGGGGTTCTCAATTGGATTTCAAAGGTCTTGATATGGACAATTATTAAGTGTTTGTCACTCTTTCTTATTCTTTTACGAACAATCTTTCTTAGAATTGTTTTTTATTGTTTTCTTTCACTTATTCCCGAAATAGAACATCTTCTGTATGTCTACGTCTTTTGATGAGTATTTTCCGCTTCTTGGGCTGTCTTTTTGTTCTTCTTTTTTCTCTTTTTTCAGGTTGGCTTGGACTTCTTTTTGGTCTTCTTTGTTCTCGAATGTTATGGGTGAGCTTAGTGCTTTTCCTTTTAGTTTTTCCACTTCTTTGTTCAGTGTTTCCATTCTTGTCTTTAGGAAGTTTATTGTTGTTCTCATCAGGTCTAGTTCTTCTGTAATTTTTTTGTTCTGCATCTCTATCAGCAGTTCTATTTTTTTTTCTGTCATGGCATCCATAGCTTCTGTTCCTGTCATTATTTTTGACGGATTTGTTTGGTTGTTTTCTGTTTGTTCTTGGTTTGTTGTTTGTGCTGATGATTGTTTGAGTTGTTCTGTGTCTTCTGTTTTCTGTGTTTGTTTCTCTATGTTCATTCCGTCTCTTCGTGAGTAGAATTCTTCTGCGAGTTCTGCTGCTTGTTGTTTGACTGTCTTTATTTCTGTCTTGTTTTCTTTGTAGAATTCTTCTGCAAGTTTTGCTGCTTCGTCATTTGTTGCTGCAAAATTGTGTTTCTTTAGTTCATTCGCTAATTCATTGATCTTTTGGAGTTTGCCGACGTCAACCATTTCTTTCCACCTTGAAGTTTTCTTTAACAAATTCTACCATCATCTTGTTTCCTGCCAGTTCGTATGCTTTTAGCGCTGTTGCAAACAGGTTTTCGTTTAGGCAGATGTCTCCTAATTTTGATAGTCTTTCTGGGTCTTTTGCTAGTTCGTATGCTTTTGCTGCGTAACCTAT
>CAYPUD010000091.1:0-2784 GCA_964413955.1 uncultured Methanosarcinales archaeon | reverse complement strand
CAATCTGCTGGCTCTCTTTCAAGACATCACCAACTCTAATCTCCTTACCAAGATAGTCCTCAGCGAACTTCAACTGCTCAGCAACCTCTCCACTCAAACCAACCTCAAAAATCTCAGGCTTTTTCTTACCAATACCAGTCTTTCCTGGCTGAGTCATAACAAGCAAACGAACCTCATCAAGATTTTCACCAGGAATTTCAGACGCATTTTTTGATTTTTTAGGAAAAGAAAGAGAACGAGAAAGGTTCTTATCGATCTTATCAAGATTATCAACCCATCTCTGAGCCTTACACCTTAGCCCATAATGGGTGTTAATGTATCCTCTAAAACCAAGAACTTTCATAGGAGGACATTCAACAACAGTCACAGGCAAAAACAAAGGCTTACCCTTCCTTTCTTTCAAGTGGCTCGTATCAGAAACAATAACATGAGTCATGCCGACCTTATAACCCGCAAAACCAAGAAGCTTGCTCTCAGAAATCTTCTTAGGCCAAGTCCTAACCCTAACATTCTCAGACCTAGCCCTCTTCCTAGGCCGGAACTGCAACGAACTTCTTCTAGGATTGTGTTTTTTCGGCATTTTTTAAACCTAATCAAATTCCCAGAAAAGAGCCAATAAACCAACTATTGACTGAATGTACTGGGAAGCTAACTGCTCTCAGGCTATCAGCAAACCCGCAAATTAGGGTTTTCTTTATAAAGATTACGATTTGCAGGAAGTAAAACCAAAAAAACCCTAAACAATAAATCAATTTAATCAACCCCTTACAGAATTAGATTCTTTTTTAGCATTTATTTTCTTATAATCTTTCTTGAAGAGATTAGACTGCTTAAACTTAAACACAGCATAATTCACAGGATTCTTAATCTTCTTACAAAAATTATCAGGATTACAGATCTGCATACCGACCATGTAACCCTTATTATCGCAATTAGGGGGAAGAACAGGATCCTTGCCCCTCTTATGATTCAGCTGGCCCCGAATAACAGACTCCCTCAAAGGCTCATCATTCCTTTCATTCCACTCAAACAAGAGCTTCTCAATCTCCTCAAAAGACCAGCTGACAGAAGACAGGAAATTGATCAGAATAAACAAGAACCTCTTCCGACCATCAACCAAACCCTTAAGTCCTTTCTTGATACAAGGGGGAAAAAACTCCTCAGGAATCTTCACAGAAATCCTCTCAAAAGAATCCTTAGAGACCTTGGCCTTGATACCAGTCACAGCAACCTTCTTGACGTCCTCTTCAGAAGCCAAATCAAAAGCCTGAATAAACAGTTTTCTTGCCTCACCCTCAAAACCCTTCTTACGCTCAAGAAACTTTTTTTTCACAACAACCCTGTTAAACCTGGCAGAAGACTTATCAAAAGACAGAATCTCTAAAGGATCAATGGGAACAGAAACCAAACCAGACTTCTCATTAAAAGAATAAGGCATACGATAAAGATGCCGAGGAGCGATAAGAATAGTGTCAACATCAACAACCTTGTAAGGGTCAAATTTGCCATTGACTAACAACTCACTGACTGGCTTGCCAACCTTTTCAGAAATCACTTTCAAAGCATAACGCTCTAACATCATCTCAGACAAAATGCTCCTTGACCTATTCTGCAAGAACGCAGCAATCTTTCTAGGACCTTCAGGAAACAAATCCTTGGTGGGAGTGCCTATCACCTTCTCAGGAAAAGACTCAAAAGGAACCCCAATATGAAAACCATGATTCCCAGAAAACTTAACAGAAAAATTATGGATGCCATAATACTTCAAAGCCTCAATAAGAACGTGAGCAGTAACCTGAGAAAATTCAAGAGCAGGACAGTCAAGATCAAGAATAAGATCCCAACCGATTCTCAAATCATTAAGTTCCTTATGGCGCATGCCTGTAACAATATTCAAAGGATTATCCCACAATTCCTCAGAGCAATGAAAAGAAGTCGCACCCTGCTTAGCAAACTCCAAAACATCCTTAGGATGCTTAATAACTTCAGGCCTCTTGCCAAAACCCTTATCACCAAACTTCACAGCAATCTCCTTATCCTTAGCAGCCTCAACAATAGCTTCCTGCACATCCTTCCTCTTATACCATCTTAAACGCATACTTGGAGATATCATGCTACAAACCACCCTCAAAAGACACAAGAAAAAGAATACTTTAAATAAGTTGTGCGACAAGGGTTAATCCAACTTAAAAGAGCCAGGTCACAAGTTGTCTGAAAGAGGTTCAAGTCATAGGAACAAGGCTTTTAGGTTAAACAAGAGGCATGCGAAATAAAGTGGTTAGAAACAGCAAAATACCTTTGGGTTAAGCAAGAGACACGCGAAATAATGTGATTAGTAACTACAGAAAATTCTTTAGTTAAACAAGAGGCGCGCGAAAGAGGGTGATGCGTAGGGGTAGAAAACTTTTAAGTTGAACAAGAGGCGTCTTTAATGCTGTGAAAATTAACTACAGAAAACTCTAAAGTTAAACAAGAGGCGTGCTGCTTGCACGCGGACTGATAGTTGTTGAAGTTTTTCTTTGAAGGAGAGATTGCAGAGTTGTTGGCAAGTTTTGAGAGAAAAGGTCTTTTATGAAAATAAAAATCGCAGAGTTAATGAGGTAATTTTTAGGCGAAGAACGCCAGAAATCAGCAGATTATAGAGTAAGTTTTGACAGAAAGAATACTCCAACAGCAATAAAGAACCTAAGAAAAATTCAGTGATATTTTGAAACGAAAAACTCTACCACAATATAGAACTGCGCTAAGCAAGCGCACAAAAATTCAACAAAAGAAAATGCTCCT
>CAYPUD010000090.1:0-2853 GCA_964413955.1 uncultured Methanosarcinales archaeon | reverse complement strand
AGCAGAAAACTTTTGGGCTAAACAAGAGGCGTCCTGTTTGGACGCGACTGATGATTGTTGAAGTTTTTTCTTAAAGAGAAACAAGCAGAGTTATTTGCAGGAGTATTTGAAAAAAAGATCTTGCCAGCAGACAGAAGGATAAGAAAAATCAAACAAATTCCTGAAGCAAAAGAAAACAACAACACAATCAGATTGCGCCCAGAAGGCGCACAAAAATTTAACCAAAGAAAATGCTCCAGAACAGAAAAAGCAATCGAACAGAGTAAGCAATCAATCACCAACAACATCAGCTGCACAAAAAGAATCAAAGAAGATCATAAACTTTTGATGAAATCCAGAACTTCATCCCTCTTCTCTTCCATTAGGCTCTTAGATCTTGCTTCAAGATTAAGCCTAAGCAAAGGCTCTGTGTTTGAAGCTCTCAGATTGAACCACCAATCAGGATACTTGACTGAGATGCCATCTAACTTTGAAATTTCAGCATCCTTAAACTTCTCCTCAACAGCTTTCAGGACAAGATCCTTATCCTTGACTGTCATGTTGATCTCACCACTTGAAAAATACCTCTTGAACGGCCTGATCAGCTCAGATAAAGGCTTTTTCTTCTCACAGATCAAATCCATGACGATCAACAAAGGCAGGCCGTCACTCTCTGCATAAAACCCTGTCTCGTCCTTAAAATAATAATGGCCAGAGATCTCTCCAGCAAAAACAACATCCTCTGCTCTCATCTTCTCCTTGATGAAAGAATGACCGATCTTCCAAACTATAGGAATCCCTCCTTTTTCAGAGATCATTTCACCAACAGCCTTGCTTGAACGGACATCAAACAATATCTTCTGGCCTTGTTTTTTCTCAAGAAAATAATCAGCAATCAAAGCAGTGATAAGGTCACAACTAATTATGTCTCCTTTCTCATCAACAAAACCACACCTGTCGGCATCACCATCAAAAGCCACCCCAAAATCAGCCTTTTCTTTTATGACAGTCTCCTGAAGAGCCTTCAAAGTCTCATGCTTCAAAGGATTAGCCTCATGATTAGGAAAATCACCGTCAAGATCAGAGAACAAATGAACAGCTTCGCAATCAACCCTTTTAAGGAGTCTGGGGATTGTCAAGCCACCCATAGCATTAGCTGTGTCAACAACAACCTTCAGGCCGCAAGCATTGAGCTTATGCTTCAGCAGATGATCAATGTACTCATCAAGGATATTTACTTTAGAAATCTTGCCTTTATCTTCAGCAGGATTAAAATCATTCTTATTAACTAAATTTTCAATCTCTTTCAGGCCAGAATCTCCGCTAATAGGGATCGCTTTTTCCCTGCACAACTTAAACCCATTATATTCTTTAGGATTGTGGGAAGCAGAAATCATAATCCCTGAATCACCAAGATTAGCCACAGCAAAATAGAACATTGGAGAAGTGCTAAGCCCAATATCTATTACATCAGCGCCCTGATCAGTCAATCCTCTTGCTAATGCTTCAAAGAGAGCGTCAGAACTCAGCCTGCAATCCCTTCCCACAACAACCTTCTTGCACCCAAGAAAAGCAACAAAAGCTCTCCCAATCTTGTAAGCAGTCTCCTCATCCAGTTCAGAAGGATAAATCCCTCTTATGTCATAAGCCTTAAAGATTGCCATTCACTCACCAACATCATCAAAATGATATGCTTCACTGTCCATGATGCCCACAACCCTTTCGCCAGTAGGCACTTCATTCTCAGGCTGCAGAAGGACTGGCTTGTTGTCTTTAGTGGCAGTAAGAAGCATAGCTTCACTTTCTATGCCTCCCACTTCCTCACAACAGATGTTCAGAAGGACGACACACTGCTTGCCAATAAGATCCTCAATCTTATAGGATTCCTTAAGGTCTGCCACGATCTGGATGTCCCTCTCAGCAGGACCTAAATCTATCAGCAAAATATAATCAATCTTATTCTCATGCAGTTCAGCACCAGTAATCTTACCGATCCTTAACTCCAACTTCTCAAAATCCTTTTTAGTGACTTTTTTTGGATCACAAGCCATAATATCACCCTTTTATATTCTGATTACCTCAGGATTGCTGAAGTTTAAAAAATTTTAGGTTTTTGAGATAGTTAATTTATTAGTGTAGTAAGAGGAAAGGATGAACTGTTTAAGCTGAAGAAAAAATCACTCAAGAAGTAATTTCCTGTAATCAAATCTTTTTAAGTTATCCTCTATATCTGCATAACTCTTGCCGCAGAGCATTCCGCCTGCGATGAAAACTTCCTGAGTCACATCTGCAAGACAGAAATCAGGCATCCTGAAACTCTCTTTCTCAGACAGAGAATCAAATTCAAAATCAACAAGGACAAGGCCTTTCAGCTCGTCCTGAAAAACATCAAACTCAGCAGTCCTTCCCTCATGATCATAATAATACCTGAGCTTTCGGACTCTTTTTCCCTGCACCTGTTGGTTCAAAGCATTGAATTCTTCCTCAGAGAGGATTATTGTCTGCTCTTCCTGGCGTGACGCATCACCTTCCTCAACAGGCTCTTTCTTAGTCAATTCAAACCTGTCTCCAAACTTCCTGAGCCTCAATACAGGATGTTCACTTGTTTTTGGAATGTAAATGTCAATGATCTCCCTGAATCTGCAGTTCTTCAGATCTTTTGGAAGTTTTTTTACCAGGAAAGTCTTTTCTAATTCTATCATGAAGCAGAGAAATTAAGGAAAAGTTATAAAGTTTTTTCTTTTGGAACGCCTTCTTAAAAAAGATATATTTTATAAAGAGAAAGGTAATAAGTGTTTAAAGATATTTCAGATTGGAATTATTTTTTATATGCTTTGCTTCTATTGGATTTTGAATCCCAATTCTTAGACCTAA
>CAYPUD010000089.1:1778-3022 GCA_964413955.1 uncultured Methanosarcinales archaeon | reverse complement strand
CGCCCCTGCGGAGATTTGAACTCCGGTTTCCAGGTCCGCAACCTGGCGTCCTATCCAAGCTGAACGACAGGGGCAACATATGAAAGAAAAGTTATTACCTTTTAAATTTTTGTTTAAACATCTTGGGAAAAACTTTAGTGCGCCTGTTTGGCGCAAACTGATAAATGTAGCTGGTTTGACTGCTACAATATGTAATATGAGTCTCAAGGCTCATAAATTTTTCAACAAAGAAACTAAAACTTATCCAATCTTTCAGGCCTGCCAGGTGCGCCGACCTGTTTCTTCAGATTTGTTGCAATCTTCGTCGTCAAGATATTGCTCAGAGTCTCAAATCTTGCCTTTTTCACATCGCCAGCATCCTTGATTCCTGCTCTGAAAAGCTTTCTTGCTCTTGCTCTGCCAATACCTTCAAACTTTATCAGGGGCAAGAGTTCTTCTTTAACACCATGCTTTAACCTGAGCCTGACTTTTTTTAAAGGAGAAATGAGGTTCATCTTTCCAAGCAATCTAGATAATTCTTCGCAAGAATAAACAAGCCAGTCGCTTTTATTGAGCTTTGCTCTTGTTTCTCCTGGCCTGCAGTCATATTTTTCAAGAATCCATTCATCGTCTTTTTCTTCAATCCAGTCATGAATCATTGAAGCTGTCTTAAAAGCATTAAGCCAGTCATTATATTCAGGCTCAAACATGCTTGGCTCTGGCAACAGAAGTTCTCCCTCAAATTTCAGGGTCAACTGCTCAAACTCTTCAAATTCTTTTGTTTTGACTCTCAACAAAGGCCTCATCTCCAGAGTGCCTGATAACAGATGCAGCCATGCAAAATCTTTGACATTAGACGTAGCTGCTTTGATGCCTTTGATCAACTGGATCGCTGTTGCAGGATCAAGGTACAGCTCTGAGACTCTTTTGCCTATTATCGTCGCCCTGAAATATTCATCATCAACAAACTGGATAAACCCCCATCTTTCAAGCATCTTCAGGACTTTTCTTATGATCTGTTTCAGTTTATTCATGTCTTTGAATTGAAAAGCCCAAAAAGTTCTTGAGAAGAAATCAAAGATATCCTCAGGAGTTCTGATGACTTTTGAGACAATGAGAGAAAGAAGATAAACCCTTAGGACTGGCTCAACTGCAAGTTTTGAATATATCTCTTCAGGCTCTCCCAGCAGATAGTGTTCGATCAATGCCTGCTTTTCAGCGTCAGAGTTTGCTATGACGATCGCTTCCCCCCATTTGTCGAATGA
>CAYPUD010000089.1:0-1678 GCA_964413955.1 uncultured Methanosarcinales archaeon | reverse complement strand
GCTTTTCAGCGTCAGAGTTTGCTATGACGATCGCTTCCCCCCATTTGTCGAATGAAGGCCTGCCTGCTCTTCCGCAATTATGAACTAAAAAATTTGATGCAAAGTAATTCTCATTATCTTTCACTTTAAGATTATATACATCAATTTTTTCAGGGTATTTGATAATCTTTTTCTTAGTGATTTTTAACCCTACACATTCTTCTTCTTTTTGATAGTGCCTGTTTAGATTGTGATAATCGCTGTATTCAACATTGATGTTGCATTTATCACCTTCTTTTATTTTTTTCGCTGGCTTCCAAATATTATTAACCCTAACTGGATGTTCTTCAGTAAGTTTTAGTTTATATCCTTTTTCAGTTGTTAACTCAATTAGTTTATTAGTCTCTCGTTTGAAATACTGCTCAACGGGCTTAAATTCAAATTTTTTAGTTTTTATATTAAAAGATAAGACTTTACACTTAATTTTTTTTTCAACAATTTCACCTATAGGAATGTTTCCTTTGTTGGTGATTATCTTTTCTTCGTAGGGAACGCACATTTGCAAGAACTCTAGAACAGGAATGTTGGTCATGCCATTGAAGCTGAACCTTTTGACGTCTCTGATTATTGTCCTGAATGCAGGAAGATCGAGGCCAGCTGCCAATGTTGGCGTGCATGAGATTATCTTGATGATTCCTTCCTTGAAAGCTTCCTCAATCAGTTCTCTCTGTTTAGAATGCAAGCCTGAATGATGGAAAGCGACGCCTTTCTTGACGCATTCTGCCAGTCTTTTGCATTGCTTTGTTGGTTTGCTTAGGACTTTTAGGATCTTCTCAGCCAATTCATTTGTCTTAGCATTTCCTGCAGATTTTTTACTGATCTTTTCAGCAACAGCTTCTGCGCTTCTCTTAGTGTTGACAAACACTAAAGCTTGTTTGTTTATGCTGATTGTATTTAGAGCAAGGTCTGTGACTGGTTCGTTATGCATTAAATAAGCAAATTGCTAGAAGGTTATAAAGCTAATCTTTTTCAAGACAAGAAACCACCAGTTGCATTTACTCAACCATCTCTGGTTGATTCTCCTTAAGAACTGCAATCTTTTTATACACAAAGGCCAATTCAATGCTTATGTTCATCAAAACCTTGAAAGAAAACCTTAAACAATTGCTGCCAGAACTGAGCAAGAAGATTGATGAATTAGAAAAACCATGGGAAGCTCTGCGGATTCTTGATGAAGTTAAAATTGATGAAAATAAAATAAATGGCGAGATTGAAGAAGGAGTAATAATAAAAGGAAAAATAATCCTTGGAAAAGGGTCTGTCATTAGAAGCCCTGCAAGGCTAGAAGGCAATGTTGTTATTGGAGAAAACTCAGTAATAGGGCCTTATTCTTTTATCAGAGGAAATGTAATCATAGGAAATAAATGCAAAATAGGCTCAACAGAAGTGAAGCACAGCATAATTTTAGACAACTCTAACGCTTGCCATTTCAATTATATTGGAGACAGTGTTATTGGCCAGAGATGCAATTTAGGAGCAGGCACAAAAATAGCAAACCTGAGATTTGACAGAGAAGAAATAAAACTAAGAATCAATGGCGAAAAGCTGCCTCTGGGAATAAAAAAATTTGGGGCAGTCTTTGAAAATGAAGTGCAGACAATGTGCAATTCTGTCCTGATGCCAGGAAGTTATGTGAAAG
>CAYPUD010000088.1:0-3066 GCA_964413955.1 uncultured Methanosarcinales archaeon | reverse complement strand
TACACAACAGAAATAAACGTGTTTGAACTAATAACAGGAGTATACATATCAAAACAAGACACAAAAAAACACATCGAACAAGTGAAAGCACTAATCTCAAGAATAAACGTCCTTTCATTGGACAGAAAAAGCTCAATAAAAGCAGGAGAAATCGCAGGAAGACTCATCAAAAAAGGCAAAAGAATAGAAGAAACAGACTGCCTAATAGCAGGAATAGCATTAGCAAACGGAATAAAAAAAATAATAACAGAAAACAAATCACATTATGAAAGAATAGCAGAACTAAAAGTAAAAACTTATTAGATCATCTTTCTCTTCTCAAATAATCACCAATATCATAGATTCTCTTGAAAGCAATCCTGGTTCCAGAAGGCTTCCTAACAAGCCTGCCATAACCCAAAGGCTCAGCCTTTAGGTTAAGAACAAGAGCAAACTGATCCTTCTCGCAAGATGCCTTATAAATATTAGCTCCCTGAATGTCCCTGCCGCACACAAACAACCACTCACCCTTCTTATTTACCTTAATGAAAGGAACTTTAGCATCCCTAAGCAGCTCCAAAAGAAAAATTGAAGGCGCAAAAACCCTCTTACTCTTGCTGCCAAGAGGAATCCCAACAAACTTCAAACCGTTTGTTTTCACATCTTCAGCGAATCTGTTAAAATTCTTCCTGAGCTTAGGATCATCAGGCTTCAAGAAAAAACTATCCTGAATCCTCAAAACATTATCAAAATTAACCAAATCAGCCTTATTGAACTGCCTCAAAAAATCCTTCAACATCTTCTATCTTCTAACCCCAACTTTAAACTTAGCAATAAAAAAAGCCTGAGTCCTGTGAACGTCAGGCCAAAACCTCGCACACTTAGCAATATCCTTATCAAGCTCTTTACCAAAAATATTCGTCAAAGCAGGCAAACCAACACCAACCTTCAACAGCCTGATGTTAAAATCATCAATCAACCTCTGGATGAGAAACTCATTCTCCTCAGGCTCAAGAGAACAAGTCGAATAAACAATCTCAGTATTCTTATTAGCAAAATTATTGATGACAGACTGAACAATATCATACTGGCGATAAGCAGCCCTTCCAATGCTGTTGATATCAGTCTTATCAAACCAATCAGGATCAACAACATAATTGCCAGAACAAGGAGCATCAATCAAGATCTTATCAAAATTACCAAACTCATTGCTTGTATGAGTTATGTCCCTCAAAAAAACAGCAGCATTCTGAACATTACAACGCTCAAGATTCGACTTAAGAGACAAAATCCTCCTAGACTTATTATCAAAAGCAACAACCAAACCCTTATTCTCCATCAACTGAGCAATCTGCGTCGTCTTTCCACCAGGCGCAGCACAACAATCCAAAACAGCCTCGCCTGGTTCTGGGTTGAGAACTTCAACAGCTGCCTGAGAAGCAGCCTCCTGCAAATAAAAATAACCCAACAAATACTCAGGAATAGCTCCGAGAGAAAAAGAAGACTTAGCAGAATAAGCAAACTTAAGATAAGGAATCTTCTTAAGAACCACCTTTGATTTCTTCAAACGCTCAACCAAAACATCCTCTCTGATACGAAGCGTATTGACCCTGATAACAGTCGGAAGCTTAAAATTAACAGACTTATGGCCAAGAAGCTCATGACGCTTTCTCAAATCACTCAAATCAACAGAAATCAAACCTTTTTCCATCTCACACCCTTAGGAGAATCCTCAACAAGAAAACCTTTCTCCCTAATTTTATCCCTCAACTCATCAGCTAAAACAAAATTCTTCTCCTTCCTTGCCTTTTCCCTCTCATCAATCAAAGCCTTAACGTCCTCAGGCAAAACCTCTTTCTCCCGCAACAAACCAAGAACAGAATCAAATTCCCTCATCAAAGCAACAGCAGAATCCGCATCCAACCTGCTAAGCTTGCCAGCATCAATAAGCTTATTAGTCTCTTTGATAAAATCAAACACAACAGCCAAAGCCTTAGAGATATCCAAATCATCACAAATAAAAGCCTTAAAATCCTTTCTGGCAGAGCTAATCAAATCGCTAAAGTCAACATCAGGATTGCCTGCAGTGTCAACACCACCAAGCCTGTCCATAAAATCCCAAATCCTCTGCAAACTGTTCCTCGCAGCATCCAAACCATTGAAAGTAAAATTCAACTGCTGACGATAATGAGTGGCTAAAAGAAGAAAACGGATAGCCAGAGGATTAAAACCCTTATCCAACAAATCCCTCAAATTAAAGAAATTACCCAAACTCTTGCTCATCTTCTGTCCCTCAACCAACAACCACTCATTATGAACCCAATAATTAACAAACTTCTGACCAAAAGCACCCTCACTCTGAGCAATCTCATTCTCGTGATGAGGAAAAATCAAATCAACACCGCCAGTGTGAATATCAAAAGACTTACCAAGATATTTGGTAGACATAGCACTACACTCAATATGCCAGCCAGGACGGCCCTTACCAATATCAGTCTCCCAAAAAACCTCACCATCCTCAGGAGACCACGCCTTCCACAACGCAAAATCCCTCGGATTCTCCTTCCCATACTCATCAGAACTAACCCTCCCAGAAGCGCCAGCAAGCAACTTCTCCTTATCAAGATGAGCAAGCTTACCATAATCCTTAAACTTCTTGATAGAAAAATAAATAGAATTATCCTCCCCCTTATAAGCCAAACCATTGTCAAGAAGAAGCTTAATCATACTAACCATCTCAGCAATGTGCTTTGTGGCCCTGGGAAAAACATCAGCAAGCAAAATATTCAAAGACTTCAAATCATCAAAAAAACCACTGATAAAAGGAGCAGTAAAATCATCCAAGCTTTTACCAGCTTTCTGAGAATCACGAATAGTCTTATCATCAACATCAGTAAGATTCATCACATGCAGAACATCAAAACCCAAATAACGCAAAACCCTCTTCAGCAAATCAGCAGCAACGTAAGCCCTATAATTGCCGATATGAGGAAAATTATAAACAGTAGGGCCGCAAGAATACATATGAACCTCGCCCTCTTTCAAAGGCTTAAAGACTTCCTTCTTCCTTGTTAAAGTATTGAATAA
>CAYPUD010000087.1:0-3185 GCA_964413955.1 uncultured Methanosarcinales archaeon | reverse complement strand
TTTCTTCAAATTCAGGAGGAAGCAGTGGTGGAGGAGGAGGAAGCAGATACTGCCAGCCATCCTGGGACTGCACAGACTGGAGCGCATGCATGATATCTGGAATTCAGACAAGAACTTGCACTGATAAGAACCATTGCGGAACAAACACAGGAATGCCTGCAACTACGCAGACTTGCACTTACACTCAGCCTTTTGCAAACTTTGGAGCAGGAGAAAACCTGCAACAACAAGACAAGAAGAATGAGTCTCAAGGACAACAAGAAGAACCAAAACAAGAAGAAACAACAAAAGAGCAAAACAAGCAATCAAGCACACCAACAGGGGCTGTGACAGGAGGATTCTTCAGCTCAACAACAGGAAAAGTGACATTAGGAATATTTGTACTGTTGATCACTGCATCCTTGATAGTCGTGCTAAAGAACGCAATAAAAAACAGAAAAAACCCTCCGCAACAAGAGTTCTCACAATGATAAAGCCATTAAGCAAGAGCGAAATAAAAGAGCTGAACAGAAAGATAAAAGAACAATACGGAATTGAAGACCTATTCCACAAAAAAGACAAGATAGTTCTTAAGAAAGAAAACAATGAGAAGAGCATACTCAAAGACAACAAAGAAACATTCTTTTATTCAGGAGAGGATCTTATACCTAACCTTCATCTGCTGCAAGAGAATAATTTCTTAAAAAAAATAACTGTGGACATGGGCGCGATAAAGTTCGTGACAAACGGGGCAGATGTGATGAGGCCAGGAATAACAAAAATTGATGAGACAATAAGAAAAGGAGATATAGTTGTTGTGGTTGATGAGATAAACAACAAGCCCTTAGCAGTCTGCAAAGCGCTGCTTGATGCTGAAGAGATGAAGGAACAAACAGAGGGAAAAACCCTTGAAAACCTGCATTATGTAGGGGACAAAAGATGGAAGAATTCTTGATTGTTCTTATTAAAGAGTGGTGAGAAATAGAAAGATTTAAAAAAGAGACAGGCCAACCACAAAAAAATGAGTGAAGACAAAAAAAACAGACGGCTGCCATTCTGGAAAAGATGGATGATGCCCGCAGCATTGTTAGCCGCATTTATAGGAGGATTTTTTATAACAACAGCAGATAATAAGAATCAGGAAAGACCAAAGACAGAAAAAACATCAGAAACGAGAATCAACGTAAGAGATGTATACTTAGACTGGATGGTACATTACAACCCAGAAGGATTCACCACAACGTACTTAAAAGAACACTCACCAACAATAAGCAGACTCTTTGATGAAATTGAAGCGCATCCAGAAAAAGCTCAAGAGTTAATAGGAGACCCACTAAACAGATTCTTCAGCAATCCACAAAAATATGAAGACTACCCAACAAAACTAGTGATGGAGCCATACTGCGAGAACCAATCAGAAAAAGCAACCCACGAACTGTTCAAGAAACTGATAAGCACACCAGGAAAGATGAAAGGGTTAGAGCAAATAGTTAACCTTATAGAAACAAACCCTCAAAACTTCAGAAAGTTTGATGATGAAGCATTATCCTTATGGACATTAAATGCAGCATATTACTTAGTGAGGCACAACTTTAAAGCATACACTATGGATAAAGAAAGATTTTCTGAAGAAGCAAGAACAGAAAGAAAAGCAAATCCTGAGATGACAACAATACTAACATATGATCTTTATTGCGCGCTGCTGAACAAGATAACAGAAGTCAGCACAGACAGAAGATACTTATCAGAAAAAGTCAAAATTGTAACAGGCTATGTCTTATTCCAAAACGACAACAAGACAGGCAGAGGTGTCTGGCTAGAATATTCTCATGAAGATGGACAAAAAGAAATCATAGAAACCTACTCAGAAACAGATGATGATCTGGCTGAACAGGATTTTAACCCAAAAAAAATCTATCTCAAAGGGAGATTTAAAGACGTCCTATACATACCACTAATAAAGACAACACTAAGTCCAACAGGAACAAAATACACCATAAAGAAAACAATCCATGTACTGCCACCAAAAATAGAGAAAGAGATAGAGAAAAGATGAGCAAAAAAAGAAAGAATAAGAAGATAACTCCTGAAAAGAAGCGTTTCTTCGACAGGATGATAGCAAAAATAGGCCTAAGCATTATGGCAGGACTGGTTCTATTCTCAAACACAAAAACACCAAGACTAGAACGTATTGTGAAAAAAGAACAAAGAATAACCCAAACAATAAGAGAAGAACAATCATTAGATCAAATATATCAAACATGGATGATGCATTACAATCCTGAAGGATTTTCACTCGGATATCTAGAGAAACAATTTAAAAATATGAAGGAACTACCAAAACAAACTTCTTTAAAGATTAGTTTTCCAAAGAAGTATTCAGAATACCCAATTAACTTGCTAAAGGGTTTTTTTTACGTTTATACCTCTGAACAAAACATCAGAAATTTAGCTAAGAGATTATTGCTCAACCGAGAAATAAAAGGTGTTGATGAGGTCGCCGAGTATTTCAAGAAAAATTACGATACATTATCTAAGAAAAGTGTTGATGACCTTTCAAGATGGGTATTGAATGCAGCATATTATTGCACAAGAAAGACCCTAAGATCCGCGCCAACAGATGTGAAAAGTCATTCAATGGAAGAGTTGAACAAAGCGTTTGAAAATGGCTATGGCGATTGCGAAGTATTAACTGTTTTAACAGAGCAAGTATATTTAGCAATAGCAAAAAACTTCAAAGGAAAAATTAAAGAGCTAGGCAAAAGAATCACATCTTATTTTGGCATATTTGTTTCAGAATCAGTTGATGATGGTCATAGATGGCTGACAATAACATACAAAGGCCAAAAAAAGATAGTAGAATTAAACAACCGAAAAGATAACTATCTTTTTGGATTAGGAAGAGATTATAACCCTGATGTAGATTATATTTTTGGAAAAAAAATTAGGGAAGGCAAATATGTGCCATTATTCTCGGAAAGTTTCGAACAAGAAGGTGAAAACTCCTTCACAATTTATAGAAAGGTCCATATACTTCCATCAGAAATAGAGAAAGAAATATTAGAACACTAACAAGATGTCAGACATTAACTTCTTTCAACCTTCTGATCTTGGGCAGGAAATTCAATAATCTACCCTCCTTGAATTTGCCAGATCCAAAAAAGTCTTTGTTATGCTTTATTATAACAAAACCCTTATTTTTCCCT
>CAYPUD010000086.1:0-3266 GCA_964413955.1 uncultured Methanosarcinales archaeon | reverse complement strand
AAACAGAAAATATTTTAAATTATGATTTTTTTTCTTCTTTTGAGGTGGTTTGTATGGAAAAAAAGCCTATCGGAGAAATAACGCATTTTTTCAGCAAGATCAATGTTGCTGTCATCAAGCTTGATGATGAGCTTAAAGTTGGAGACACAATCTCAATCGAAGGGGCAACCACTAACTTTCAGCAAAAGGTTGAATCAATGCAGGTTGAGCATAACAACATTGAGAAGGCAGAGAAAGGGATGGAAGTTGGCTTGAAAGTCAGTGACGCTGTCCGTGTGGGAGACAAGGTCTTGAAGGTTGAAGAGTGATTTAGAAATTAATTAATTTATAATTTTTCTTCTTCTATTACTATCTTTCCTTTTTTTGCTGTAACGACAACGTCTTTCTTCTCTCCAAACTTTGCAACTATTGTTGCCAGTTCTGGCAGGAGTATTCTGTTGCCTCTGAAATCAAGGGTTGTGACAATCTGCTGTTTGCTTGAGAGCGCTTCTTTCACGACTCTTTTTCCGCTTTTCTCTTGTCTTTCTTTTGTTTTTTCATAGAGATATTTGGCGATCTTCTCTGCAACATTTATCTTGGTCGCTTCTGTTATTCCTTGCAGTCCTGGTGATGCGTTGACTTCCAGCACAAGCGGTCCTGAAGATCCTTTCAGTATGTCCACTGCGCATATCTCTGCGCCTATTTTTTGTGCTGTCTCGACTGCAATCTTTCTCGTCTGCAGGTCTAGTATTATTTTTTCTCCTGTTCCGCCTGCGTGTATGTTTGCTCTTGCTTCTCCTCTGACGGCTTTTCTTTTCATTGCTGCCGCAACTTTGTTCCCTACAACTATTGCTCTGATGTCTGTTCCGTCTGTGCTGATGAATTCTTGTATGATGAACTGTTGTTTCAGCAATGATAATGCATCAAGCATTGAGCTGGCGCTCTCATAACTGTCTGCTATCATGACTCCTTTTCCATGTGTTCCTGCTGGAACCTTGATTATTATTGGATAAGTGACTCTTTTCAGTATCGATCTTGCTAATTCTGCGTTGATTGCTAAGTATGTTGTTGGTTGTGGTATATCTGCTTCCTGCAGGTCAAGATGCGTCAATAGCTTATTGTGGGCGATAGTGTACACAGAGGGCTTTAATGGGTTGTAAGCATGAGTCAATGATGCTATTGCTCTTAATAGGCTTGAGTACTTGTGGCTTCCTCGTGCGTAGATGCAGTCGTATTCCTTGATTCTTTTGTTCTCATAATACACTCCAGCGTCTTTCCCTGAGATGCAGACATCTATCTTTTTTATGTTGAGATGGTCGACTTCATCAAATAGTTTTTTCATTTCTTTGAATAACCATTCTGATGAGATGCTCCCCCCTGATATTATTGCGGCTTTCATCATACTTTTTTTGATGGGTCTATAAGGAATCCTCTGTTAAGCACGTTCATGCCTATTAGGACCCTGTACTTCATCTGTGTCCTGTCTGCGATCGTGAATTTTGTGTGCATGACTCTTCCTTTGATCTTCAGTATCTCTTTTACGACAGGCCTTCTTCTGTTGCCATGGGCTGTCTTGACTAGTATTGTTCCGACGTGGTCAGTCATTCCTATCTCTTCAGCCAGTTTTTTGTCTATTGAGCTTTTGGATGCTCCTGTGTCAATTTTCGCTATGACCTCTTTTTTTCCTTTCGGGCCATAAAGCACTACTTTTTCAGTGACGCCAATGATCGTTGGTCCTGTAAGCCTTGTTTTCATCACCATTTTTTTATTCTTTTTTTGTGATTTTCATGAATGGAAAGGGCAAGACTTCTTTTATGCTTGGTTTGTTTAACAGCACCATTGCCATCCTGTCTATTCCTATCCCTAGTCCTCCTGTGGGTGGCATGCCGTATTCTATCGCTTCGACAAAGTCCTCATCCATAGGGTGGGCTTCTTCGTCTTTTCCTGCTCTCAGTTTTTTTGCCTGTTCTTCAAGCAAGTGTCTTTGGATTATTGGATCATTCAGTTCTGAATAAGCGTTCGCCATTTCCATTCCTGCTATGTATGGCTCAAATCTTTCTATGTATGGGCCTTCTGGGTCTTCTCTCCATTTCTTGCATAGTGGTGTGCTTTCAAATGGGTGCAGTGTTATGTGTGTTGGCTGTATCAGCTTGTCCTCAACTAGTTCCTCAAACAAGGCCTGCAATAGCTCTCCTTTTGTGAAGTCTTCTCCCAGCTCAAGCTTGTGCGCTTCGCATAGTCTCTTCTTGTCTTCTTCTGTGACTTTGTCTATGTCTATGTCAGCGAATTTTTTCAGAGCTTCTGCCATTGTGTAGCTTTGCCAGGGGCTTTTGACGTCGATTATTTCTCCCTGATACTCAAATCTTGTGCTTCCGTGTATTGCTTTTGCTGCTTCCTGGAATAGCTCTTCGACCATCTTTTGCATGTCATACATGTCTGCCCATGCTTCGTATATCTCTATGCTGTTGAATTCTGGATTGTGTGTTGAGTCAATATCCTCATTCCTGAACACTCTTGCGAACTCATATACTTTTGGAAATCCTCCGACGATAAGCCTTTTCAGGTAGAGCTCATTCGCTATCCTGAGGTAGACCTTCATATCAAGAGAATTCAGGTGGCTTGTGAATGGCCTTGCAGCTCCGCCTCCGTATATCGGCTGCAGCACTGGAGTCTCAACTTCCAGGAACTTCTTTTTGTTGAGGTATTCCCTGATTGAGTTTATCATCTTTGTTTTTTTCACGAAAGTTTCCATCACTTCTGGGTTCATGATCAGGTCAAGGTATCTTTTTCTGTATCTTGCTTCAACGTCCTTCAGGCCGTGCCATTTGTCAGGGAAGGGCCTTATGCTCTTACAAAGGATGTCGAACTTCTCTGCGTTGATTGTTATCTCTCCTGTTTTTGTTGTGAATACTTTGCCTTCAACCCCCAGCCAGTCTCCTATATCAAATAGTTTCAGTATCTTGTACTGGTCTTTTCCAAGGTTTTCCTGTGAGAAGAATGCCTGCATCCTGCCTGTGTGGTCCTGCAGTTTCATGAATGTTATCTTGCCCATCCTTCTTAGTTCCATTATTCTGCCAGCTATCCTGTATCTGTCTTCTGTGGCAGAGTCTTTCTGAAGTCCATCATATTTCTTTTTGATGTATTCTGCAGTGGCAGTCGGCTCATACCTGTAAGGATAAGGATTGATGCCGAGCTTGAACAGCTCTTCCCTTTTCTTTTTTCTCTCTTCAATCAGTTGTTCTTCATTTGGCATAGGTGATTAGATTAAGCGGTTATTTTTAAATGTT
>CAYPUD010000085.1:0-3269 GCA_964413955.1 uncultured Methanosarcinales archaeon | reverse complement strand
TCTGATGTTCTTGGCGAGCAGTACTTCTGGGCTGTTCCAAATGATTTTGACACGACAGTTGCGAGGTCTGATAGGACTTTTGACAGGATTATTTTTCTGAAAGAATTCACTCTAGAGGATTTTGCTTACAAGTCAGGTGTTGACAGGTTTGAGAAGAGATGGCCTGAGCTGAGCTATGATGAGATGAAAAAAATATCTGACCATTATCCTGTTTGGGTGAAGTTCAGGATTGATAAGGATTCTCAATAAGCCTATAAGAGGAGGGGAATGATTTTTCAGTTAATTTTTTAAAAGAATGTGCTCCTTCTTGCCATATTATTGCCGCCGTAGCTCAGCCTGGTTAGAGCGCCACGCTCATAGCTCTCTGAAGTTATACCTTCTATATGAGAAGGGGATACGTGGAGGTCGTGCGTTCAAATCCCACCGGCGGCATATTTTTTTTACTTTGTCTTGGTTTTATCTTTTTTAAGATGTCATTGGTCGATGATTTCACTTGTTTGCGTTGCGGCAGGTGCTGCAGGCTTAAGGTCAGGCTTTCTTTAGAGGATATTGCAAGGATCAGATCTGCTGGTTTTGATGATTTCTTTGTTGTTGAAGATGAAAATTTTTATCTCAAGAGGCCTTATGGTTATTGTATTTTCCTGAAGTATAAGGATGGACAATTCTCTTGCGCAATTCACGACATCAAGCCAGAGGGTTGTAAGCAATTCCCTTTTGTTGTCAAAGAAGGTGAGATTCTGTTTGATCCCAGATGCAGGGCTTTCAGCATACCTAAAGTTTCATTCAAATCTGACCTAAAGTTTTAAAAATAGTCTCGTATCATTTCTCTTTTGCACAGAGACAATGCCCCTGCATTATGTTGCGGGTTTTTGAAATTCAAGATCAAAAATCAGCTTCCTTCAGGATACAGAAATTTGCCAAAAACCTGCCGGCGTCGCATAACCTGGTATTGCGCTGGTCTTGAAAACCAGTTTCCTTTGGGATATCCCGGTTCAAATCCGGGCGCCGGCGTTTTTGTTTATTTCAAAAATGTTTTTCAAAAAGCCCAAATTTTCATTGGATAAAGGCTTCCTTGCTAAAAATGAGTACAAGGATGTCCTTCTCGCTTTTGACAAGCTCAAGCAAAGCAGGATCAGAGTTGATAAAGACGAGGTAACTTTGTTTTATCCTAGGTGTAGCAATGACATCATCAAGCCTTTGCTGCTTCTGGATGCTTTGACAGACTTCAAAAAAGCAAGAATCATTCTCGCTGACCAGATATTAATCTCTGAAAGCATCGCTGAAGCGTTTCTTGCTTCCACTAACTCAAGAAAGTTCAGGCAGTTCAAGGATTTTCAGAGGTTTTCTTTCAGGGATAAGACTATTGATATTTTTTATCTGGAAGGAGATATTCTCCTCAACAAGGATCTTCCTGAGTTTGATATCTATTTTGAGAGGGCTTTTCAATTGTTCAGGAAAGACAGTGTTGATTTTATTCCGAACATCATTAAGAAAGCTAATAAAGGCGCTCTTTTGATCACTGATTTTCTTGATTTTAACCATAAATCTCTAAAAAAAGTTAAATTCCCTGAGGAGTTAAAATCTATTGGTTTCTATAAGTTTTTTGGGATTGTGAGGAAGGTTTAGTCGTTTAGTTTTTCTATCTCTGTCAGAATTTCTTTCATTCTTTTGAATGTTTTTTTATACAAGATCAAACCTATAAATAAGATCAAGAAAGTGAGGAACACCCCAGTATAAAACATTTTTGTATTTACTAACCAAATAAAAGAAGCTATAAAACCTATGAGGCCTGTTGTCAACAATATCAGAAAAGCATTCACCTTTTGGGCTTCTCCATGATATTCCAGATCTAGCTTGTTTTTCTTTAGTTGTATTTTATCCATTTTTAGTACTCTGATAATATCAAAGCTATGCCTATTGCTGCTAATGATCCTCCAATCAAAAGCCAATGAATCTTTCCCTGAGAGCTGCCAAATACCGCTGCTCCGATTAACGTAAAAAAGAATCCTGCTGCATACTTGAAGAATTGTTTAAACTTGCCCATAAAATCACCTCTTTTTTTTATTTAATTTTTTTCTGTTTATAATGTTTTTGTTTCGGTTCTTTTTTCTTCAAACATATCTTTCCATTCCCTGAATTTCTTCACTTTCTCTTCTCCGAATCGTCTCAGCCCTTCTTCTATCTCTTTGATTGTTTTTTCTTTTTCTCTGTCTTTTGAGAAGAATTTGTCAGCGTATGTCACGATCTCCTCTTCTAAAGTTACAGGAATCATATCTTTTTTTGGTAGTGGAAGTCTGTATTTTTCTACATTTTCTTTAGTCAGGCCAACTCCTATGTGCCTCTCGCAGACCAAAGCATGTTTTGGATAGCCTTCTTTTTCCAGTATTTTCCTGCCAAGAATTCCGTGCTTGATATATGGCTCTTTTCCATGACATCCTATGCTTGGTGCTGATGTAAGGAATATTCCTATGTCGTGCAGCATCGCTGCTTCTTTTACAAACTGGACGTCAGCGCCGACTCTTTTGGCTATCTCAACTGCTTTCTTTGCAACTGCTTCTGAATGTTTTATCAGTATCTTGTACGTTTTGGAATTCTTATCATAATATTTTTTTATCAGTTTTTCTGGGTCCATTCTTGGCTGAATCTTGACAAAAACCTTTTTAATGTTTTGCTTTATTTGTCAGGTTATGGTCTTTAAGAAGATTAAAAAAATTGCCAAAAAACATATTTTAAGGTCTATCGGAAGATTTTTGTATTTTATTGGTCTAACTTATCTGATTCCTTTCTTGCCTGTGCTTCTTGCTTCAGAAGTATCTTTGCATGAGTTTTTCAATAAGAGTGTCTGGATCAGCATTTCCTTGTCAGGCTTCGGCGGATTGTTGATCTTCTTCAGTTCTTGGTCTATTAGAAAGACTCTTAGAACTCTTGGTTTCTCTACAATACTGCCAGCAATCCTTGCTTTTGTATTTTCTTTGTTTGGCAGGCAGTTTATCTTATCAATTCTTTCTGCTTCTAATATCTCCTCAGAGCTTATTGTTCCCTGGATCAACAAGTACGTCCCTTCTGTTCTTGCTGTAGCAGTCGCTTATTTAGTGATTGGTGTTGTTCTGATCTCTGTGAGCTTCTTCTTTAGGGAGTTTTGAAGAACATTTTTAAACCCATTCTCCTAACTCTTTTTCTCATGGCAATTTTTTTCGCAGACCTCCATATTCATAGTCGTTTTGCTAGGGCTTGCTCTAAAAAGACTAACATTCCTCTCTTAGAAAAGT
>CAYPUD010000084.1:0-3296 GCA_964413955.1 uncultured Methanosarcinales archaeon | reverse complement strand
CAACCAAAACCATTTTAAAACAAACAGCATAAACAGTCGCTATGCCAACTTGGAATCTTGCAGATATTTATGATCCTAAAGACAAGGATAAGCTCATCTCTGAACTGAAGAAAAAAGTAAACCGCTTCAAGAGATTCAGAAAAAAGCTGAACAAGAGCCTTTCAGTAGAAGAATTCTTGCAGATCCTGAAAGAAAAAGAGAAGATACTTGAACTGTCCTCAAGGTTAGAAGGTTATGCAAGCCTGAAACTAAGCGAGAACACAGCAGACAGCAAAGCAAATGCTGAAGCAGTCATGATCTCACAATTAAGCACAGAACTGCACAATGAGATGCTCTTCTTCAGCATTTGGTTTAAGGAAATAAGCAAAGAACAGGCAGAGAAATACATCAAAGCATCAGGAAAATACCATTACATCCTGGAAAGGATAAGGGCTTACAAGCCCCACTCACTAAAAGAAAAAGAAGAACAGATAATCAACCTAAAAGACCTTACAGGAGTGGAGTCAGCAGAAAGGTTCTATGACATAATAACAAACAAGTTCACTTACATCTTCGAAGGGAAAGAGTTAACCCTTGCAGAAATAAACCAATACAAACAATCAAAAGACAAAAAACAAAGAAGACAATCTTATGACCTTGTGTTTGAGAAGTACAAAGAAAACCAGGAAATACTTGGTGAGATCTACAAATCTATAGTGAATGACTGGAAAAATGAGGAGATTCTGCTGAGAGGATTCAAGACACCAATATCAGCAAGAAACTTCAGCAATGATATCCCTGACAAAGCAACAGAAGCCCTGCTCAAAGTCATAAGAAGAAACGTCAAGCTCTTCCAGGAATACTTCAGAATAAAAGCAAGAATATGCAAAATAAAAGATTTTGACAGGTACGACCTTTACGCGCCATACAAAGAATCTGAGAAAGAATACCCGTACACAGAAGCAAAAGAGATCACTCTGAATGCGTACAAAGAGTTTGACGAGAAGATGTTTCTCTCTGCAAAGAAGATTTTTGACGCGCAGCACATCCATTCAAAAGTCCAGAAAAACAAGATGTCAGGAGCGTTCTGCTATTCAATACTGAAAGACATCACTCCTTATGTGATGCTTAACCATGTAGGAAAACTGAATGACCTGTTCACGATGATGCATGAATTAGGCCATGGCATACACGCAATCCTCGCAAAAGAACAGACAAACTTCACGTTCCACGCAACCCTGCCATTAGCAGAGACAGCATCAATCTTCGGAGAGATGATCCTGGCGCAAAAACTGCTGAGAGAAGAAGACAAGAAAGAAAAAATATCAGTCCTTACAAGAATGCTTGACTCACAATACGCATCAATAACAAGACAAGGATACTTTGTCATATTTGAAAAAGAAGCCCACAAAAGGATTGCAGAAGGAGCTACTGTTGAGGACCTTAACAAACTATACCTTGAAAACCTCAAAGAACAGTTCGGAAACATGAAAATAGATGAAATATTCCAGCACGAATGGAAATACATCCCCCACATCTATCACACACCATTCTATTGTTACGCCTATTCTTTCGGAAACCTATTGGTCTTAGCCTTGTACAGGATGTATGAAGAGCAAGGAAAAGATTTCATCCCAAAGTATCTAAAAATCCTGTCATACGGAGGCTCAGAATCACCAGAAAAAATACTCAAAGAGATAGGAATAGACATCAACAAAGAAGAATTCTGGGAAAAAGGATTTGACATAATAAGGGAAGAGATAGAGAAACTGAAGAAACTGACGAAATAATGACTTAGACAAGAAACAAAACAGTTAAAAACAAAAGCCAAAATCACAATCTTATGCTCAAACAAGAACTTGAACACTTGTACTCCCTGAAAAAATTTGATTTCAAAGGAAAACCATCCCTGAAACAGATAGAAAAAGCCCTGGAAAAACTCGGAAACTTCCACAAAAAATTAAGAGTGATCCATATAACAGGAACAAACGGCAAAGGAAGCACTGCAGCGATGACGACAGAAATACTGAAACAAGCAGGTTACAAAACAGGACTGTTCACCAGCCCCCACCTCATCAGATATAATGAGAGAATACAAATCAACAGGAAAGAGATAACAGATGAAGAACTCCTGGAATACATCAACAAGGTCAGATCACTTGATGTAGAGCTCTCATTCTTTGAATTTACAACAACATTAGCCTTAAAATATTTCTTTGACAAGAACGTTGACTTCATTGTGTTAGAAGTCGGCTTAGGAGGAACTTATGACGCAACAAACATATGCGATGCAGAAATAGCAGCAATAACAGACATCTCTCCTGATCACACAAACGTCTTAGGAAAAACCATCAAAGAAATCGCAGAAGACAAATGCGGAATAATAAAAGAAAGATCAACAGTCATAACAGACAAAAATAACAAAGCACTTGATGTGATCAAAGAAAAATCAAAAAACAACAAGCTCGTCATCGCAGAAGAATACGAAGGAACAATCAGACTCAAAGGAGAATTCCAGAGAAGAAATGCAGGCATAGCGTATTCTATTGGAAAAGAGCTTGGCGTCCAAGAAGAAATAATCAAACAAGCAATAGAAAAGACTGAATGGCCAGGAAGGCTTGAATACCTGGAAAAGAATGTCCTGGTTGATTGCGCGCACAACCCTGCAGCGATAGAAGAAATAACAAGATTCGTCAAGAGCTTAGACTATGAAAGACTGATAATAATATTCGGCGTGCTCAAGAGAAAAGACTTCAGGAAGATGATCAAGAAACTCCCAAAGCCAGACTTCCTCATACTGACGAGGCCAAACATAGACAAAGCATTAGATCCTGCAGAATTAGCGCATGAAGGAAGATGCGCTGTGGTTGAAAGCCCAAAAGCTGCTCTAAGTTTTGCCAAAGCAATAGCAAAAGAAAAAGATTTAATCTTGATTACAGGAAGCTGTTATCTTGTAGGGAATGTGAAAGCAATTTACTGAAACTATTTATCACTTAGGTGACACTAATAAAATATTTAAACAATTATAATAGAAAGGGAATTATGGCGCCCAGTAACAACTTTGAAGATCAACTTAAAAAAGCAATTGAAGATCAGGAACAAAAAACAGAGGATTTCTTAAACAAACTACAAAACATCTCACAAGAAGTTAAACATGTCGAAATTCTTCTCAAAGATTCAGATCAAAAAAAGACAGTCCTAATAGACAAAATTACAACAGAATTTTTAAAAGCATTTAAAAAAATTTTTGGTTCTATTGTAAAGGTGCATGAAAAAGCAAAAATCATACAAAACTTTAAGAATGAAATAAAGAACTT
>CAYPUD010000083.1:0-3390 GCA_964413955.1 uncultured Methanosarcinales archaeon | reverse complement strand
AAAACCCACAAATAATCCTGCGATTTTTCTTTCAGAAGAAAACAACCACAACTATCAGTCGCGTCCTAACAGGACGCCTAATTTTCAGCCTAAGAGTTTTCTGCTCCTGCGCGCATCACTCTCTTTCGTGCGCCTATTGTTCAACATAAGAGTTTTCTTGTTACTCTGTTCTTGACGCTCGCTCAGTACAGGCACCGACTTATTTAAGTTGACTGACCTTTACTTGTAGAATATGTGATTTTAATTTATGTCTCACTCATTGCACTCATTTTTGCTAGTGATTCGCAGCTTCTTTTTGTCCATTTGTTGCTTATTTTTTTGCATACGGTGAAGTCTTCGTAGTTCAATGCGAAATTCATGTAGCAGGAATCTCTTGTTGTCTCTTGGCTTATTTTTGAGCATATGTTGCTTATTAGGTATTCTTTTGCTGCATTCTCAAAGCATTTGTCTTTTTCTGTGACTGTCGCTATTCTTTCACAGTCCATCACTGCTAAATCTGCTGTTTTTTGTATTTTTTTATTGTGTTTTGGTATTGTTTTTTTCTTTTTGCAATCTATTGGGCAATTGTCTTCATTTTCTTCTTGTTCACATATTTTGTTTCCGCAGCAGGGGATTATTGGTTCGTGTTCGCATTTTCCTTCTTCACACCAGTCTGTTGTGCATGCATTGTAATCATCGCAGCCCCCTATGCACTCTTTCTGTGATTCTGATTTTTTCATTCTTTGGTTTGTTGGCGTTGTTATTATTGTTGGTTTTTCGTGGGTCGCTGCTGCGGTTATTTCAAAGTAGATTTCTTTTGTTAATGTATACTGCCCTATTTTTGTTGTTAGTTTTAGTGTGTATTTTCCAGGGGGGATGTTTGGTGTGAGTTGTTCTGGGATTTCTGTCAGGTAGTTTGAGATTGTTACTATTTTTTTCTTTGACATTAGTTTTGGTCCGTTTGGCGCCAGTATCATGTATTCGAGTCTTGCTTGTGTTGTTGTTTCTGTTGGGTTTATGATTTGTGTTTTTAATAGTAAGGCTTGTCCTTTGGGGATTTGTGTTTGTATTGCGGTTAATTTTATGTTTGGTGGTTCTTCTTTTTGCGATACCAACAATAGAAGCCCTATTACTGTGAGTGTTATTGCTATCAGTATTGCCGCTATCCATATCAGTTTTTTGGGGCTTTTTCTTTTGTATATGGCTGATCTTATGAGAACGTCCACTTCATGGGGCGAATACCCTGCTGTTATGAGTGTGTTTCTTATTTGTTCTGGGGAGTATCCTGTTGCGATTGATTTTTTTATATAGTCTATTATTGCTTTTTCTGGCATTGTTTCAGTGTTTTATTTTTTGTTTTAAAAAGTTTTTTAAAAATGTGTGCTTATCTTGTTATTTATGGGGGAAAGCTTTAGGTTGACTGCTATAAATTGTTGGATTAGGGATGTTCTTGAAGGGAGTTTTAATTCTGATGATAGTAAGGATGCGCCTAAAAAGATGATCTTAAAAAATGGTGTTGAAGTAGGGAGGGTTAATATTTTAGGCACAATCACTGCTTTGACTAAGGATGCCCCTTTTCGTTTTGTTGTTGACGACAGCTCTGGTCAGATTGAAGTGATTGATTTTGAGAGTGAGAGAGATATTAAGGTTGGTGATTTTGTTCGTATCATTGCTTTGCCTAAGGAATATCTTGGCTCAAAGTATTTGATTCTTGAAGTGATCAAAAAGACAGATCCTTTGTGGTTGGAACTGAAGAAAAAAACTATTCCTTTAGTAAGTGGTAAGGATGATGCTGATTTGAAAGAAAGGATTTTGGATTTTATCAGGACTCATGATTCTGGTCAGGGGGTCTCTTTTGAGGATGTTGAGAATGAGCTTGGATGTGACGTTGAGAAAATCGTTGGTTTTTTGTTGGAGAAGGGTTTTTTGTTTGAGATTAAGCCTGGTTTTTTGAAGGTTTTAGAATAATGCGGGTGTTACAAAGACTTCTAACAATGCTGCTATGAATAATATCAGGACTGACAACAAGACTAAGTCTGAAACGTCTAATACAACTCTTTGGAAGTTTTTTGTTGTGTATTCCTTTCTTATGATTGCTACAGATATTATTCCTCCTGCCAGTGCGGCTACAAAGTATGCGAGTATTTCTGGTATGCCATGGATGAGGTATCTTAGCACGCATAATGATCCTACATAAAAGAACGCGCCCATCTTTTGTAATCCTGCTGCGCTTGCGTATTGCGCTAATCTTGTTCTTATGAAGTTTCCTGCTGCTGTGCCTATTACTGATGCGTTCCACGTGAGTATGAATAGTGCCCCTGATCCGTAGATGAATGAGAATATGATGCAGAAAATAAGCACTTTTATGTTGTTGAGGAATATCCTGCTTAGCAGGGTTGTTTGTGATACTTTTCCTGTGACTTGTTGATTTAGGTTTGCTATTGTTTGGGATTGTACTCTGAACACTTCGCTTGTCATTTCTTGGGGTAGGACTATATATAGTATTGTGAATGCTATCGCCATTCCTAAGAACATGAGCATCATTGCGGTAAGCGCTTTGCTGTGTTCTTTCAGAAGGCTCCTTTCACTTCTTATCTCTAAGTCTTTTTGTTCTTCGTATATGATTAGTTTGTATACTAATGGTAAGCTTGCCATCACTGCTAGGAATACCATCACCAGGCTTGCGTGGTCCTTAAATATCCATAACGCTAGAAATAATGCGAGAACTCCGCAGGCGAACCCCGTTATTAATGCTGTCCAGGGTTTCTTCTCTGCTATTAGGGGATTGAGTATGCTTTCCAGAACCATTTTCTGATTTCAGGTTGTTTTATTTATATATTTTTTGTATGGTTAAACTGTTTTTTTTGGCTAAGTTTGCTTTTGTGTGCTGTGTTGCTTTGTGAAATCTTTTGGGTGATTTCTTCAGTTTGGTGTTTTGTTTCAGTTCAAGAACGTCCTTCAGAACTTCCTCCAACTCTGTAGATCTTTTTCTTCATAAAAGGCTTTTTTTCAAGAATGTCAACAATCTGCGATTTTTCTCTCAAAAAAATCATTTCTTTCTTTCAAAACCTGCTAATAACTCTGCGATCCTTCTTTCAGAATAAAGCTTCCACAAATAATAAGTTCGCGTCCAAGCAGGACGCCTAATGTTCAGCCTAAGAGTTTTTTACCATTGCATCTAACATTGTTTCGCGCGCCTAAAGTTTAGCTTAAGAGTTATCTGCACTAACTCAGAACAGTTTGTCAGAACAGTTTGCAGTGCGTCTCTTGTTTAGTATAAGAGTTTTCTGCTGCTGATGTCATTACTCCTGTTCACATGTTTTTTGTTCAATTAAAGAGTTCTGCTTCTGCTCTTAACTTTATTTCGCGCGGCATAGGCGCCAACCCCTTTAAGTTGGCTTTGCCCTTTTT
>CAYPUD010000082.1:0-3462 GCA_964413955.1 uncultured Methanosarcinales archaeon | reverse complement strand
TGTTTGAAATAAAAACGAACGGCAACAAAGATAGGTGAAGTAGCTAGATTGCCGTTCGGAGGTTCAAAAAATGTTAGTACAAACAGATTTGTATAGCTTTGGCTATAAAAAAGGTTCGGTTTTGCCATGGTGTAAAAAGTGTGGTGCAGAAAACTTCTATCTGGCAGGCAAAACTAAAAACAAAAAGCAAAGATACAAGTGCAGGAAGTGTGGCTGCCGCTTTGTGTGGACAAGCGATTTGCCTAACCGAACATTTTTCAGCAACGTAATATCGTTCGCTGTTGAACTTTACGGCACAGTCGGAATTAGTTTGCGCACAATCGCAAAGAAATTCTGGAAGTATTTCAAGATAAAAATTAGTCATGAAGGGGTTAGGCAATGGATTCTCGCAGCAAAAAACTTGAACATTATCGACGACAAATCCATACCTACAAAGACTTGGCATATTGATGAAACTTATTTTAAGATTAAAGGAAAAGGTCATTGGCTTTGGGTTGTCTATTGCAAAGAATCAAAACAAGTTATAGCATGGCATATAAGCAAAACACATTTGCTTAAAGATGCGAAAGCTATTTTAAGAAAAGCAATGAAAAAGAGTCAAGGAGTAAGACCTAAAAAGATAATAACAGATGGATTATGGCAATACCCCACAGCAATAAAGAAAGTGATTGGTTGGAATTGGAGAGAACAGAAAAAGAGGCACATTATCGATTCAGGTATCGGAAAAAATGCTTTAATAGAAAGAGTCAATAAGGAAATAAAAAGAAGATTTAAGTGGTTTGGAACATTCCAAGCAATGGAAGGAGCAACAACTTTCTTCGATTTATTCTTCTACCATTTCAATCAAAACGGAATCAACTCACCAGAGTTGACTTAACCTAAATTTTTCTATTTATACTACTTATCAGTGAATTAAACGTCTTAAGAAACCTTTTTAAAGCTATTTTTAGTTTTATCAATCATGACAGAGAGTCATCAGTTAAAGAAGCAGCCTTGCCCTTTTTGCAAGACAAACAACCTTACTCTGACAGAGAAAGAGATGGACATGCCTTTCTTCGGAAAAGTATATATCTTCTCAATGGACTGCTCAAACTGCAAATACCACAAGTCAGACATAGAGGCAGCTGAACAGCACGAGCCAGCAAAGTTCACCTTAGAAGTCAGCTCAAAAGAAGACCTGAACATTAGGGTCATAAAGAGCAGTGAAGCAACTGTCAAGATACCTCATGTCGGCAGCATTGAGCCAGGGCCTGCAAGCAATGGTTATGTAACAAATGTTGAAGGAATGATCAACAAGTTTAAGGAACAGATAGAGCACATCAAGGAAACATCAGAGGATGAAGAGGACAAGAAGAAAGCAAGAAAACTCCTCAAGAAACTGAACAGGGTCTTATGGGGGAGCGAAAAGATAAAACTAACAATTGAGGATCCAACAGGAAATTCTGCAATCATCTCTAACAAGGCAGTGAAGACAAAGCTGAAAAAGAAATAAATTCACCATTAAGGGATGAGAAAAAAAGAAAATCTTTTATAATAGTTCAGTGTCAGCAATGCAATAACTAGAACATAGGCGTAGTGGGTGAAGACTGATGAAGAACAAAACAGAGAAAATACATAGAGAAGGATCGCTGGAAGAGAGCTTGTTGGCTTTATCAGGAATTAATGATCAAGAGATAAGCACTTATGTCAAAGGATTAGACCAAATCCAGGAAGATTTTTTATCATGGCTAAAAGGAGGCAGCAAAGCTGAGACTCTTGCAGAATCATTATTTCTTTATTTGTGGAAAGACAAACAAATGAGATTCAACAACAATTTTTTGCTGAAAGACGTCATTGACTCTCAACTCAATAAGAATCCGTTTGTTCCAGTCGGAAACTGCCTTGGCTTAACGTCATTGTATACAGTGTTAGGGTTGAGGAATGGCCTGAACATCTTTATTATTGAAAAAAGAAATCATGTCCTGAACAAATTATATGAAGGAGAAGAATCAATTCTCGTTGAGAACACTGAAAGAGATGGCTTTGGCATAAGAGAGAACTACCTGAAATTTCAGCTTGGTATGAGACAGGAACAAGAATTCAGGGAAACAAGCCCAAATGGATTGGTGGCATTATCTTATGCAAGCAGAGGCGTCATGAAGATGAACAAAGGACTAATAGAAGCCGCCATCAGGGACCTTGACACTGCAATACTTCTTGATCCTTCGTATGCGATGGCTTACAATAACAGAGGGAATGCGAGATTAATGTCTTATGACATCAGCAGAGCGATAGAGGACTACGATGCTGCTCTTGCTGTTGACCCAGAATGCTCATTTGCTTATATCAACAGAGCAGCAGCCAAGAGAATATCAGGGCTGCTTGAGGGTGCTTTGACTGATTCTGATAAAGCTGTTGAGCTTGATCCTAAAAATGCAGGAGCATACAGCAACAGGGGAAATATAAGATTTGAGTTAGGGGACATCAAAGGCGCGTTAGAAGATTATGAAATTGCCTTAAGGATAGAACCTGACAATGAAGTTGCGTTGAGAAACAAGAGGATGGCAGAAGCTGAAGTGAAAAGACTGCAAACACTTTAAACAACAGATCATCTTTATTTTATCACTTCTTAGAGATTACAAAAACGAAAGATTTATAAATAATTAATTACTATTGAGTAAAAAGACTTTAAAGAGGGGTCTAAACCAATATGAGATTCAGTTTTGACAAGCTAAAATCAATGCAATCAGAGATTGCAAGGCAATTCAGGACAGGAGAGATCAAGTTTGAAGACCTGAAAAAGATAGCTGGGTTTGACGTAACATATGATGGAGATAAAGCCATCTGCGCAGGAGTGATCCTTGACGCAAAAACTCTCGAGGTTATCGAAAAAAAAATAATAATAGCCAAAGTTCCGATGAACTATGTGCCAGGATTTCTTGCATTCAGGGAAGGGCCGCTTATCCTGCAGGCATATTATGATTTTGAGAGCGATCCAGACCTTCTGATAATAAGCGGAAATGGAATAGCCCATCCAAGAAGATGCGGATTAGCCACTTATATCGGCGTGGAACTGGCCAAGCCAGCAATAGGCATCGCAAAAAGCATAACAGGAGATTTGGAACTAAAAGAAGGAAAAGTTGTACTTAATGGTGAGATAGTCGGAGCAGAATTGCAGACAAGAGACCATGCAAGGCCAATAATAGTAAGCCCAGGAAACATGATAAGCTTAGACTCTGCAACAGAAATAATCAGAAAGCTGATAAAGTTTCCCCATAAGATGCCAGAGCCATTGCACATAGCGCATAAGATTGCCAGCAAGAAACTGAAAGAAATAAGAGAAAAAGAAAAAGATAAGGAATGATCATTCCACAACTTCTTTGACCTGCTTGCTCCTTTGGATTGTAGCAAAGCTAGGAGTGATAACGATATAATCATCACCAAAGCCAGCAATCTCTCCTTCAATAGCATCAGTGGTCTTCT
>CAYPUD010000081.1:0-3497 GCA_964413955.1 uncultured Methanosarcinales archaeon | reverse complement strand
ACTGATGAGGCTCCAAATTATTCAAAAGATCATTCCTCTCAGAAAAAATGAGCACATTTTTTATATTCTGAAGCAACATCTTCATAGTATTTTACTTCTTCAATAATTAATTTATTCACGATGAACTACTTAATATAACTTATAATTCTATCATAGGTTTCATATCCGCCACCATCTCCATAAACTTTTTAAAGACGCAAAAAATAACAAGCTCATCCCCGCTTAGCTCAACGGTAGAGCGTTCGGCTGTGTGTATGAAAAGTACAGGCCAGAGATGCGTGCTACTAGACTGAGCTTAGTTTGCTTAAAGGATGAAAAGTAGTCAGCCGGAACCGAAAGGTTCCCGGTTCAAATCCGGGAGCGGGGATTTGGGAGGAAATATTTTTTTCTTCCCTTTATATTCTTTAAGATGCAAAAAACAATATACATGGATCATGCAGCAACCACTTACTTAGATAAAGAAGTCCTGAAAGAGATGCTCTCTGTCATGGAAAAAACATACGGCAATCCCAGCAGCCTGCACAGTATAGGATTAAAAGCAAGAGACACATTAGACAGAGCAAGAGAAAAAATTGCAAAAACACTCAATGCAAAAAGCTCAGAGATAATCTTTGTCTCAGGAGGAACAGAAAGCGACAATCTGGCAATAAAAGGATTCTGCCAAAAGAACAAGGACAAAGGAAAACACATCATAACATCAATGACAGAACACCCTGCAGTCTATAACACCTGCAGATCACTTGAAAAAGAAGGGTTTGAAGTGACTTACCTGCAACCAGATGAAGAAGGAACAATAAGCGCAGAAAAAGTAGAGAAAGCGATAAGAAAAGACACAATCTTAGCTACGATAATGTACGCCAACAATGAGACAGGAACAATAAACCCCGTCAAGGATATAGCAAGAGCCTGCGAGAAACATAATGTCGTATTTCATACTGACGCCTGTCAGGCTGGATTGCTCAAACTGGACGTGAAAGAATTAGGCATTGATATGATGACACTCAATGCAGGAAAGATCTATGGGCCAAAAGGAGTTGGTCTGTTGTTTGTCAAAGAAGGAATAAAAATAAGCCCATTATTCCAAGGAGGAGGACAAGAATTCGGATTAAGAAGCGGAACAGAAAACATCCCAGGGATTGCGGGATTTGCAAAAGCTCTGGAACTCATACAAGCTGAAAAAAATGAAGAGAGCAAAAGATTAAAACAATTAAGCGACAAACTACTAAAAGGCATTCTTAAGATAAAGAACACAAAATTCAATGGAAGCAAAAACAGGCTGCCGCAAACCATCAATGTTTCTTTTAAATCCGTTGAAGGCGAATCCTTGCTTTTATTGTTGAATGAAAAAGGAATAGAAGTGAGCACAGGAAGCGCATGCAGCAGCAAAAGCCTAAAGCCAAGCAGGATCCTCAAAGCTATGGGCTGCACTGATGAGGAAGCGCATGGCAGCATAAGATTCAGCTTAGGAAAAAGAACAACAGAAGAGGATATTGAATACACAATAAAAGCAGTAAAAGAAAGCGTTGAAAGGTTAAGGGAGATGAGCGCATTATGACAGAAAAAAGATTTCTCTACAGCGACAAAGTCAAAGAACACTTTCTTCACCCAAAGAACTTCGTAACAGATGATGATGTTGAGGAGTGGGACAAGAAAGCAGACGGCATAGGAGAAGCAGGAAGCCCAGCATGCGGCGATGTGATGAAAGTCTGGATAATTGTTAAAGACAATAAAATTCTCGATTGCAAATGGCAAACTTATGGCTGCGCGTCAGCAATAGCAAGCACATCAATGATGTCAGAAGTCGTTAAAGGGATGACAATAGAAGAAGCAGAAAAACTAAACCCAAAAGACATAGCAGAAAAGTTAGGGGGCCTGCCACAAATCAAACTCCATTGTTCTGTTTTGGGAACAGAAGCATTAAAAGCAGCGATAAAAAATTATAAAGCAAAATCAAAAGGTGAAATTATGGAAGAACAGGATAAAATAACAAAAGAAACAACAATTGGTGAAGCAATAAGAAAATACCCTCAAGCAGCAGGCTTATTATTGAAAGAAGGTTTGCCCTGCCCAACATGCCCAAAGGCTGCAATTGAAACACTTGAAGCAGGACTGAAAGCTCATGGAAAAAGCAAAGAAGAGATTGAAAAGATAATTAAGAAAATAAACGAACTGAAAGAATAAGAAAAAATGATATTAGTAAGCATGTGTTTGGCTGGAATAGACTGCAATTATAAAAGTGAATCAAAACCAAATGAAAGAGTGAAAGAATTGATTAGAAAAAATAAAGCAATACCAATCTGCCCAGAACAACTTGGAGGGCTAACAACACCTAGAAGCGGATCAAGGATCATCTCAGGAAATGGCAATGATGTAATTGATGGCAGAACAAGAATTATTACAGATAAAGGAAATGATGTCACTGAGAATTATCTGAAAGGGGCAGAACTGACATTGCAATTATGCAAAGAGTTTAACATAAAAACTGCGATTCTAAAGCAAGGCAGCCCGTCTTGCGGAAATGGCAAGACTCAAGGCGGAGAGAATGAAAGAGAATCAGTTGATGGTGATGGTGTAACAACAGCATTGTTGAAAAGAAATGGCATTGAAGTCTATAGTGAAGAAGACTTGGAGAACGAGGAAGTCTGGAAAAGAATAAGCCGCTATTAAACCAAATTACCTGATAAAAATATTTGAGTTAAGCACTCTGCAAAAGAATCAGACAGATCGTCTGAGAAAATTCTTTCTGAAGGACAAAACTGCTTATCAGAACAGAATGAAAGATAACTAACCGAAAAGTATATAAACCTAAGTTTACATGTGTAAAGAATTATGGATATATATAAACTTAACTTTACAATACTTGAGTTGGAATTATTTTCTTTTCTTTCCTTAAGAGCAGGAGAAGAGTTCAGCCAAAGAGAACTTGCTAAAATCCTAAGAGCATCACCCACAGCAGTTTCAAGTGCAGTGAAAAAACTTGAAAAAAAAGGGCTCATAAAACTAAAAAAAACAAAAACAATCAATTTCATAAGTTTCAATAGAGATAATCCTGAAGCAATACAGAGAAAGATGATAGAGAACCTAAAAAACATCCACACAGCAAACCTAGTGAGTTTTCTGGAAGAAAAATTTCCTGGAGCAACAATAATCCTCTTTGGCTCATACTCAAAAGGAGAGGATACAAAAGACTCTGATATAGACATCGCAATCATCGGAAGAAAAAGAAAAATAATAAATCTTGAGAGATACGAAAAAATCTTGGCAAGAGAAATCAACCTCAACTTTTATGAGTCTTGGAAAGAAATCCATAAATACCTAAAAAACAACATTTTAAATGGAATCATCCTTGTCGGCGGGGTTGATTTATGAGAGTAATAAAAACAGTTGAGGAATACTTAGAAGAAGGCGTAATAAAGAAAGTTTCTCCAGATATACAAAGAGCAAACGATCTATTATTCGAATCCAAACGAAAAAAACAGCTACTGCAAAAAATGATA
>CAYPUD010000080.1:0-3782 GCA_964413955.1 uncultured Methanosarcinales archaeon | reverse complement strand
TTTATAGTATTATCAGGAGGCCCAATACATATTTCTGCTGAAGAAGATATCAAAAAAGAAAAAGAATTTATCAGAAACACAAACAAGCCAATACTGGGAATTTGTTTAGGATTGCAAATATTTGGAGCGATGTTCGGATCAAAACTTTTTGAGTTAGATCGCCTAAGAAAAGGCTTTTTTAATTTTGAACTCCATGGAGAAAAAGGAACATGCTATTTCAATCACAAGTGGTTTGTAAAAGATGCTCCTCCTGAATTTGAAGTGTTAAGAAGAAATGAAGAAATAATTGAAGCTTTGAGACACAAGACAAAACCTTTCTTAGGAGTGCAATGCCATCCAGAAATATCAGGAGAATATGGTGAGAAGATAAAGAAGATATTTATTGAAGAGTATGTCAAACCTTCCTTAGATTCTTCCACAACAGAGGGATTGTCTTCTCTGCCAAAGGCTTCAGATTGACTATATCTTCCTCATTATAAGCAATGATCCTATCAAGAGCTTCCCGATCATGGTTCTTTCTCCAGTCCCTCCACAAAGTCACTGCATCCTCCCCAGACATGCCATCAATACCATCAGGCCGCCTAATATTGAAGATCTTCTCAATATTCTTCAGGCCGCCAGAATAACCAAGCCTTGAGCAGATAAACCTCAAGTCAATATGCGGCTTATCCCACTTAAAACCAAAATATTTCTGCAAAATAGGCATATCAAAGCTAAGGCCATTAAAAGTCACCACTGCCTTGTATCTTGAAAGCTCTTTCAAGACAGTCTTTCTATCCATGTTGATTCCCCTAACAAAAGTCTTTGTGTCCTGGCCATCATACAATCCAAGAACAGTCAGATCACCATAATAACCGCTGGTCTCAATGTCAAGAAAAACAGTCTCGTCTTTTAGCTGATTGTATAACCTAAAATGGTCCCTCTTTGGAAGGTTCTCATGAAAAAAATCAAGATCATCATTCCTTAAAGCATTCCTTGCTCTGATGATATGAGAGTCAAGAAACTTCTTTCTCAACCCGCTAAAGCCAAAAACAGAACTCTTAGCAAGAAAATCATCCCAGTCATGAATACCCTGACTCCAAATCTTCCTCTCAGTATTATGAGAAACCCTCGGAAGGAAAACAAAACTCTGATATATCATAAAAAAAACAGAAAAAGATTGTTTTAAAATGATTTATAGACACTACAAAGTAGGTTTTTCTACAGCCTGTTCTGCAGGAGGCTCAAGACCAAAATACAGCCTTCTGTTGTTCTTGCCCTTATTCTCCATCTTAAGAACAACAACCCTGCCAACCTCTTTGGTGTTTTTCACATGAGTCCCGCCATCACATTGCCTATCAATGCTTCCGATAGTTACAATCCTAAGCTCTTTGACAGCAGGAGGCAAAACACTCGCAAGCTTGACCAACTCAGGATCTTTCAAAGCATCATCTCTGGGGAGATAACTTATACTTACTTCATGCCCTTCAGCCAAAAGCCTGTTAACTTCATCAACAAAAGAAAGGATCTTCTCCCTGTCAAAATCCTCAAGATTAAAATCAAACCTGGACTTTTCAAAATCAAGCTGATTTCCAGTGATCAAAGCGCCAGCCTTCTTATTGAAGACAGAACTAAGCACATGAGCAGCAGTATGCATCCTCATCAGCTTATAACGCCTTTCCCAATTGATAACTCCTTTAACTTCATCACCCTCTTTGATTGAATCTTTCCATTCACCCTTTAAGAAATGGATGACATTACCATCAACCTTTTTTACTTTCTCAACCTCAAACTCTTTGTTGTATTTTATTATTTTTCCAGTATCAGAAGGCTGACCGCCACCCTGAGGATAAAAAACAGTCTTATCCAGAACAATGCCATCATCAGTCACTCTGGCGACTCTTGCGTTGAATTCCTTCAGATAAGAATCATCCATATACAACAATTCAGTCATGGTATCACCAAACAAACCAAGAGAAACAAGTATTATAAAAGCATTTCTAAATACAGCAAATAATGTGCGCAAAAACAGCAAAAGACTCTTTAGTTGAATAAGAGGCACACTACAAAATGTTTTTGATTAGGGCAGATAACTCTTAGGCTAAAAAATAGGCGCGCTGTTTGCGCGCGGACTTATCATTTATTGAAGTTTTTCTTTGAATGAAGAATTGCTGAGTCGTCGGCTGCTTTTTGGAGAAAATATTCTCAGAAGTAAAACGTCTTGGGTTGAAGGCAGGTTTTGAGAAAGAAAAACGTTTTCTGAAGATGAATGTATTGTACAGACTTACTCTAAATCAGAATCACCAAAAAGAACAATAAAAAAATCAAGACAAACACTTTCCATCCAAACAACCATAAGGACAAGAGTAAATAACAAAACCCCTCTGAGGAGCATTCCTCACATGAAACATACAGAAGTTTTCAACAAGCTCAACGTCATTCCTGCAAGAATCAACCCAAGACTCTCCATTAATAGATAACTCCCCCTTAACATTGAAATTCTTGCCGCCATCAGAATCATAACAAGAATGATAAGGATTAGAATAATCAGCCTGGCCAGTCCTGTGAAGCGGCAAAAGAACAGCAGAAGGCTGTCTGGCAACATAACTTCCAGTCTTAGCAGAACTATAATCAACAATCCCGCAGATCCCAATCAAAAGGACTGCGCCAACAATCAACGCAACAACAAAATCAGACTTCATCAAATCACCTCAATAAAAAGATAAAATAAAAAAAAATGTTTTACAGTTTAAGGCAGACAAGCTCCGTCAACACACCTGTTCGGACACTTGTAAATAGCCCAACCCCTAACTGGCTGGCCCCTATCATTATACATGCACCAGTTCTCAATCAGGTTTCCAGACTGCCTGTCGCACAAGTCAGAGAAAACATCATCACCAATCCTCAAAACACCTTTCTCCATAAAATTCTTGCCGCCATCAGAATCAGAACATGACTCAACAGGAAGCTTCACTGCAGATCCTACACCCAAAGGCCCTGACTTGATCCTGACGTACTGCGCAGGATACGAGCTAAAAGCTCCAGCAGTCTTATCACCATAATTAAACATGACAACAAGACCAGTAGCAAAAACAACTGCCACAATAATGGAGACAGCGATCAATTCAGATTTCATTTTCAATCACCTCTTTATCAAGGATAAAGACTAAGGGATATAAAAATGTTTCTTAAAAAAGGCAAAATCAACTTAAATGAGTTAGTGCCTATACTGCGCTCCGTCCACAAAGTCATCCGCAAGTTTTACCGAGAATAGAGCTAAACGAAAAATCAACAGAAGACTACGCTTGGCAGCATAGGCACACTTAAGTTTACTTTACCCTTAAAAAAGGCAAAATCAGAAAACACCAGGAAAAATCCGCTTAGTCTCAGCAACATAAAGCCCAAATCGATCCTCATCAACATCAGCCAAAGCAGCATCCTCCTGAGCCATCCTGTAAAGCAAAGCAGGAACCAACAAAGCGATCAGCAACAAGACCGCCCATACACTCTCAAAAACAATGGACAAACCAAACAACATCAACAGCAAAGCAGAATAACCAGGAAAACGCAACTTCTTATAGATCCCCTTGACCTCAAACTTCAAGTCCCTCTTCAAGTCAAACTTACTCTTCTGCTTAATGACAAAGAACTGAAGCGCAACACCCCCTGAAAACACCAACAAGCCAAAAACAGACAAAACAGAGACAACATGCCTGAATCTCGCACACTCAACAACTAAAGTGAAAAGGACAAGCAGCACAGCAGTCAACAAGATCCAGAAACTCTCGCTCTTCCTGAGCTTA
>CAYPUD010000079.1:0-3838 GCA_964413955.1 uncultured Methanosarcinales archaeon | reverse complement strand
TTCTGCAGTTACTTTTCACAGTATCTCGCGCGCCTCTTGTTTAACCCAAAAGTTTTCTGCTGTTACTTTTCACATTATCTAGAACACCTAAAGTTTAGCTTAAGAGTTACCTGCACTGACTCATAACATTCTTGCAGCGCTCCTCTTTTTTAACACAAAGGTTGCTTTTACAACTCAAATTGTTTTTGCGTGCGATAATAGCGTTACTTTTATATATCATCTTGTCTTTTCTTATTCTTGAAAAGAGGTGTTTTAAGTGGTTAAAAGATCTAAGTCAGATAAGCTTGTCTTGTGGTTTAAGGAGATTGGTATTGATGATGTTCCTTTGGTTGGCGGCAAGAATGCCAGCTTGGGTGAGATGTATAGGGAATTGTCAAGAAAAGGTGTTAATGTCCCTTATGGTTTTGCCATCACTGCGAATGCTTACCGTTTGCTTCTTGAGAAAAATAATGCTGTTAAGAAGCTTAGGGCTGCTCTGAGAGGTGTCAATGCCAAGAACACAAAGAGTTTGAGTTCTGCTGGCAGGAAGTGCAGGGATATAATCATGTCTTGTTCTTTTCCTGAGGAGTTGACTAAAGAGATTTCTGCTGCTTACAATAAGCTTTGTAGATTGTCAAGGACTAAGAATGTTGATGTTGCTGTGAGGAGCAGCGCTACTGCTGAGGATTTGCCTTCTGCTTCTTTTGCTGGCCAGCAGGAGACTTTTCTGAACATAAGAAGTGTTCCTGCTTTATTAGATTCTGTCAAGAAATGTTTTGCCAGCTTGTTCACTAACAGGGCTATTGCTTATAGGGTTGAGAACAGGTTTGATCATTTGAAGGTTTACCTCAGTGTTGGTGTTCAGAGGATGGTCAGGAGTGATTTGGCCAGCAGCGGTGTGATGTTCAGTATTGATACTGAGTCTGGTTTTAAGGATGTTGTTTTCATTAATGGCAGTTATGGTCTGGGCGAGAGTGTTGTTCAGGGCTTGGTTAATCCTGATGAGTTTTATGTTTTCAAGCCGACTTTGAAGAAAGGGTTTAAGTCTTTAATTAGCAAGAAGCTTGGGTCTAAGGCGACTAAGATTGTTTATTCTCTTGAAGGCACTTCTCCTGTTAAGCAGGTTGTTGTCCCTAAATCTGATGCTGAGAGTTTTTGTTTGAGTGATGACGAAGCTTTGCAGTTGGCTCGTTGGGCTGTCATTATTGAGGATCATTATTCTAAGAAGCATGGGAGATGGACTCCTATGGATATGGAATGGGCTAAGGATGGTAAGTCTGGTGAGTTGTTTATTGTTCAGGCCAGGCCTGAGACTGTCCAGAGTCAGAAAGATGCAAATATCTTAGAAGAGTATAAGCTTGTGCAGAAAGGCAAGCTCCTATGTTCTGGCAAGGCTGTTGGCAGTAAGATCGGCCAGGGCAAAGCTAATATCATCAAAGAGGCTAAAGATATCAGCAAATTCAAAGCCGGCGAGGTTCTTGTCACTGAGATGACTGATCCTGATTGGGTGCCTGCTATGAGGATTGCAAGCGCGATTGTGACTAATAAGGGTGGCCGCACATCTCATGCTGCTATTGTCAGCAGGGAACTTGGTTTGCCTTGTGTTGTCGGTTGTGGTAACGCCACTGAAAAGATCAAACAAGGGCAGAACATCACTGTCTCTTGCGCTGAAGGTGAGGAAGGTAAGGTTTTTGCTGGCTTGTTGAAGTTCAGGATTCACAGGATTTCTCTCAAGCGCATCCCTAAGACTAAGACTAAGATCTTGTTGAACATTGGTAATCCTGATGTTGCTTTTGAGTCAAGTTTCTTGCCTAATGATGGCGTTGGCCTTGCTAGGGAGGAGTTCATCATCAATGAGTTCATTAAGATTCATCCTCTTGCATTGTTGAACTTCAATAAGATTTCTGATGAAAAAGTCAAGAAAGAGATTGAAAGGTTGACTAAAGGTTTTGAGGACAAAGCTGATTTTTTTGTTGAGAAGCTTGCGATGGGCGTTGGTATGATCGCTTCAGCGTTCTACCCTAAGCCTGTGATTGTCAGGTTGTCTGATTTTAAGAGCAATGAGTATAGGAACTTGATTGGTGGAGAAGATTTTGAACCTGTTGAGGAGAATCCTATGCTTGGTTGGAGAGGTGCTTCAAGGTATTACAGCAAGGAGTATAGGGATGCTTTTGCTCTGGAGTGCAAGGCTCTTCACAAAGTCAGAGAGATTTTTGGTTTGAAGAATGTTAAGATCATGATTCCTATGTGCAGGACTGTTGAAGAAGGTAAGAAGGTCATTAAGGCTTTGGCTGAGCATGACTTGAAACAGCACAAGGATGGGCTTGAGATTTATGTCATGTGCGAAGTTCCTAGTAATGTCATTCTGGCTGATGAGTTTGCCAAAGTTTTTGATGGCTTTAGTATTGGCAGTAATGATCTGACTCAACTCACTCTGGGCGTTGATAGGGATTCTTCTCTTGTCAGCAAGGTCTTTGATGAGCGCAATCCAGCTGTCCTGAAGATGATCGAGCATGTCATCAGGGTTGCGAAAAAGCATAAGAGAAAGATTGGCATCTGCGGGGACAGCCCAAGCACTTACCCTGAGATCGTTAAGTTTTTGGTTGAGCAGGGCATTGACAGTTTGTCTTTGACTCCTGATGCAATCATGAGGGTCAGGATGGATGTTGCTCAGCTTGAAAAAAAGCCTGCCAAACCAAAAACCTTATAAATAACCTCTTTAATTATTGCGTTCAGACGGCCATAGGGGATGGGATCCACCCAGATCCATTCGAACCTGGAAGTTAAACCATCTTCCGTACCTGCCTGTACTTCGTTTCGAGGGAACGCAGGTAAGCTGTCAACCTTTTCTTTCTGAAGAATAAAAAAAAATGAAGAAGTGATTTTCTAAAGTCCTTTGTTAGTTTGATCAATCAAACAAGCTTTTTGTTTTTTTTGTGCTTTCGTTCAATTGTTTATGAACTTCATTCAGGTTTGAAAAATAGCTTTCTATTGTTTCATATAATTCTTCAATGACTTTGACAGCATTTTCTTGTAATACCCCTTTATATCTTATTTCCCCTGTTATTCCTTGAGTTCTCTTGAAGTCGCTCATTGATGCTCCAATTCTTGATGGATTGCTTCTTGGTTTTGTATTCTCAAGTTTTCTGTATGTGTTGATCGTTAACTCTAATTCTCCTTCTAACTGGTCTGAAGTCAGCATCAGGTGGTATCCTTTTATTTTTCCTTGAGGCTCCTGAAAGTACTTTTTCAGTTCAGCGTCTATCTGTAAATTGTCATTATAGCCTTCTATCAATAGGTTCAGCCTTGATCTTTCTTTATCGACTTTCATGCCTTTTTTCTCGATCTTTTTTATTAGGCTGTTTGCGTCTGTTTCTTCTGGTATCTTGTAAAAGAGATTGTTCACCAACTCAAACTTGTAGTCAATTTCAAGATTTCCCATTTTTTCCACCTCCTTTTTTTTAACGCACTTGTTGTATTTAAAATACTTTATTGTCCTGATTCAGTCATCCTTCTTGAAAGAATTCATCTATCAGTCCTATTGGGTTTCCTGTTATCTTTATGTTCCAGTCTTTTGGGAATGTCTTGAAATAGTTTGGCCAGCTGAATCTTTCATCAACGAATATCAGCACCCCTTTGTCTTTTTCTGTTCTTATGCACCTTCCTGCGTTCTGGAAGCTTGTTGTCATAGCTGGCAGTACATACCCATAATCCCATCCTTTTTGAAATTTATCGTCATAGTAAGCGATCTTTTGTTGTGTTTCTAGATCGGGTTTTTCCAAAGGCAAACCAACTACAATAACCCCTTTCAATACTCCTGGCATATCTATTCCTTCTCCAAAACTTCCTGTTGCTACTC
>CAYPUD010000078.1:0-3924 GCA_964413955.1 uncultured Methanosarcinales archaeon | reverse complement strand
TGGCGAGAATCAGACACTTCGCCTCTTAACATACCTGACAACAGGAGCCAATCTCTTAATCAAGCCCCTTAAAGACCTCTTCTTAGAAACAAGAAAAACAAGAACAGCAAACAAGCCAACAACAACAGAGAAAACAGACAACAACAAGATATCCCCCCACAAGAAAGAAGAATCAAACAACAAAGCCTTCCTCAACAACTCAGAAACAATAACAAAAGGATTCAAAGCAGCAAGCTTGGAAATGAACAAAGGCATACTCTCAACAGGAATGATCAGATTAGATACGAAAATCAAAACAAAACCAACAGAAATCCCCCCAAGAATCGCGGTCTCCTCAGACCTGAACAAATAACCAACAACCATCCCTGCAAAAATAAAAAACACGATCGCAACAGCCAAAATCAACAACACAACACCCAAATGCTCAGTCACTTGAGAACTAAAAAACAGGCCAGTAATGACCAAAATAATCATCGCCTGCAATGCGAGAATAATAAAAGAGGTGATAAAAGTCGCAATAAAAAAACAGCCATCCTTAACAGGAGCCATAAAATTCCTGAACAAAGCAGGACTATTCTTCTCAAGCAAAATCAGAGTTGGGACAATCAACAAAGCAGTAAACATCAAAACAAGAGCAATCAACGCAGGAAACAAATAATTCAAATAAGTCTGCTTAGCAGAAAGAGGCTTAATGGTAGTAACAATCGGCTGAGTGATCGCATCAGGACTCTTGATCTCAATAGAACCAACAGCGTTCTTTATATTATCAAAAGTCTGCTGAATACCCATCAGATTGATCAAAGACTCATCCAAAAGATTACGGACAGCAGTCAGAACACGAACACCAACCTTTCTGGAAGTATCAGCCTTATCAAGCTGTAGTTTAGTGTTTTGAATCTGAGAAACAACCTGGTTGATTGTCTCAGAAAAAGAAGCAAACTCCTGATCAGACAAGTCCTTAGTCTTAGACAACCGCTCTTTAAGTTTGGATATCTTCTCAACAGACTGCACCAAAGAATCATGAGCACCCTCTCCTGCAATATTACCTGCAGAATCAATAAAAGAAGCAGCCTTCTGCAAGCCTTCCTTCCCAAGACTCAAAGCAGTATCAACCCAATGCTTAACCTTATTCATCCTAGACTGCAATTCACCAGTCTTAAAAGCACCTTCGTCAAAACTCAAATCAATATCGCCCAAATCAGCAGCAAGGTTTGCTGCATTCCTATTGATTATATCATTCTCAGTCGCAAGCTTGATTATGACACTGCGCCTATCACCAACATCCTTCTCAATACGCTCTAAAGTGGCCAAAAGAACCCTTGTGAGATTCCTGCTCAACTCCATAACCTTTGAGTCAATCCTGCTCGTCATCACATTCAAAACAGTCCAGACAAGATTTATCCTAGAATAATCAACATAAAACCTAACTTCATTATTAGGCGGCTTAGCCAAAGTAAAATTCTCTGAAAAAACCAAACAAGTATGAATATCCCCATCTTTAATCCCATCAATGCAAGACTCCTCATCAAAATAAGTGACAACAGTAAACTGCTTATTCAAGTTCTGCTTAAAAGAATCAATAATACTCTCCTCAGAAGGAGCATAAACACCAACCTTCAAAGAATAAGCATTAGTATTATCAAACGCCAAACCAGCCAAAAGAATAATCAACAAAGGACCAAGAATAATAATCAATGAAGAAGCCTTACTCCTAATCAAAACCTTTAGATTCTTCTGAACAAGCATCAAAACATCCCTAAAAAAAACATCAAATCCCATCTTACACCTTAAACCTTAGTCAGCTCTTCAAACACCTCCCCAATACTAGGCCTACTCACATGCAAAACATCAATGGTCTGGCCGTTCTTATTCAAAAACTCAGCCAAAGAAAACAACAAAGGCTCAGGAGTGGGGGTTATGATCTTCAACTCATCACCAACCTTCTCAATCCCATCCAAAATGAACCGCTCATCCTTCTTAAGAAAACGAATCAAATCATCATAAACAGCAGAAGCAGTCTGCAAAAAAACCTCAAAATTCCTTGAATAAATCTGCTTCAACTCCTCAGCCCTTCCAATCCTCGCGATACGCTTATTGTGCAATACAGCAATTCTGGAACATAACAATTCAATCTCTGCCAAGAAATGAGACGCAAGAACAATAGTGGTGCCTTTCGCATTGATCTGCTTAATAAGATTCCAAAACTGCTTCCTAAGAGAAGGATCAAGATCTGCTGTTGGTTCATCAAGGAAAAGAATAGGAGGATCATGCACCAGAGCACAAGCAATATCCAACCTCTTCTGCATACCCCCAGACAAATCACTGGCTTTGACATTCTTAGCATCCTTCAAACCAAACTTCGAAAGAAGCGAATTGACTCGCTTAATCAACTTAATCCCTGACAAGCCATACAAAGACCCAAAATGAAACAAGTTCTCCCCAGCAGTCAGCTTAGGATAAAAACTAGGATGCTGCGTGGAAAACCCCGCTATATCCTTGACAATATCAGGATTCTCCCTGATAGAAGCCAACTTCCCATCCCTTGAAAGATAAGAGATATCACCAGAATCAAGCTCCAAAAAACCAACCATCAAGTTAAGCAAGGTGGTCTTTCCTGCTCCGCTCAACCCAATAATCCCAAAAATCTCGCCAGGGATGACATTAAAACTGGTGTTCAGGATCACACTCTTGCCATCAAAAGACTTAGAAATATTACTAACCCTAATCAAAGGCTGCACAGAAAGCTCCTTAAAGGTTTTTTTGATGTATTCAGAGACTAAATTTTTAGGCCATCCAGCAAGCAATAAAGACCGCTCAACATCATCCCTTCTAGCACCTTTAATAATAGCAGCCTTAATGTGCTCCTCAATGAACGCTTCATCCAGCATAATTCCTTTATAAAACCCTTGAGTTTAAAAGTTAATATCACCACTCAAGAATGAGCTAAAAGAAAACACACAAAAAAACAAACAATATTAAAAAAAAATTTAAAATCAAAAAAAAATAATCAAAAAAAATGGCATTATGCGAGATGTGCGGAAGAGAAGCGCCCTTATTCAAGACAGAAATAGAAGGAACTATATTGAATGTGTGCGACAGATGCGCAAAATACGGAAAAGTCCTGAAAAGGATCAAAACGACTGCTGAAAAGAAAAAAGAACAAAAACAAGCGAAAAAACAAGAAGAAAAACCAGAAACAGAAGAATTCGTTGTCAACAACTACAGCAAACTCATAAGAGAAGCAAGAAACAAGCTCGGAAAAACACAAAAAGAATTCGCCAGCATGCTGAACGAAAAAGAGAGCATAATCCAAAAAATAGAAACAGGAACATTTGAACCACCAATACCCATGGCAAAAAAATTTGAGAAAATCCTTGGAATCAAGCTGGTCGAAACAATAGAGATAGAAGAAGAAAAACCAAAACAAAAAGGAAAAACAGACAGCTTAACAATCGGAGACCTGATCAAACTCAAAAAATAGGATTCTTATACACTCTATACCAGCATCTTCCAATAGTCTCATTCAAAACAACATTAAAATTATTATCAAGAAAAACAAGCATGCCCTGAACTTTCTTCTTACAAACAACATCATCAGGATGACAAATGATCCCCCCGCCGCAATTATCCAGAAAAACAAACTCAATCTTATCAGAACCATTCTTTAGGTAATCAAAAAAATCACCACAAACAACCTCATCAAAAACAGGATAATAAATCTTATGAAGCTCAACATCAGAATACACAGAAAGAACAGGATTGGATGTCCAGACCTCACCAGACACAGAAACATTGCTTAGAAACTGAAAGAAATCCTGTTCTGCAAGGGCAGGAGAAACCTGCTCATTCTTTCCATAAAAATTCAGGGCATTCTTATAACCAAAAAAAGAGATCGCAATGATAAGGATAACCAACAACAAAATC
>CAYPUD010000077.1:0-4028 GCA_964413955.1 uncultured Methanosarcinales archaeon | reverse complement strand
AGAGAATTGAGAAAAGCCAAAGGATTTAAAACAGGATCCAAAGTTGTTATACTTTCTTTTAAGGATCATTTAGAAGTAAGGCCGATGAGACAGGTAAGTGAAAAAATGGCAACAGCCATTGCAAGTGAGAAATCTTTGGCTAAAGATTGGAACAGCAAAGAGGATGAAGAAGCATGGAAGAACTTATGAAGGGAGATGTTGTTGTTTTGCCTTTTCCATTCTCAGACCTGACAAAATCTAAAAAGAAGCCTGCTCTGGTTGTTGCAACACTTCAGGGGGATGACTTGATTCTTTGTCAGATAACCAGTGAGGCAAGACGTGATGACTATTCAATTATCCTCTCAAAGAAAGATTTTATGGTAGGCAACCTTAATCTTATTAGTATGATAAGGCCAAATAGATTGTTTACTGCTGATAAGTCGATCATTCTTTACAAGATAGGTTCAATAAAGAAGCCAAAAATAAAAGAGGTAGAGAACGAGATTATAAGGATCTTTACTGAGTAATCTGATCAGCTCCTTTGTTTTATTCTTCAAACGCGTATCTCTTGATCAGTTCTGCGAGCAGTTCTTTGTTTGTGTTCTCTGTGTGGATGAATTTTGCGTTTCTTCTCTGGCAGATGTTTCTTATGGCAAAATATTTGCTGTGGTTTGTGTGGCTGACTTCGTATATCACTAATTCCTCATTACTTGTGTTGAAGTCTTTCAGGTTTTTGTTTGCGTCATACAGTTCAATATTCATGCCCGTGAATTCTTCTTTGAGGTATTGCAGTGTTTCTGGAGTTATTATTCCGCTGATGATCCTTACTTTTTTTATAAGGCTTTTCTTTTTCTTTTCTGTGCTGAGAAGCATATCCTTTAATGATCCGCAGTATTCTGGATCTTTCTGCACTGATCCTGTTATAGCATCAATCACCTTGTCGTAATTCTTATCTAGTTTGCTGCAAAACAACTCAAACAGCTCTTTCTGGCCTTTCAGCTCGTCAAAGTATCCTGTCTGCTTCAATAAAGAGATGGCATAATATATTTTTTCTTTCCCTCCAGAGTATCTGTTGATGATCTCGGAGAAGTTCTCTCCAATCATGTCATTCAAGCCTTTCTCTCTGAGGAACCTGTCCTTATCTTCATCTTTTAGGTAGTCTTCAAGGTCTGTGTATGTTTCTATGTTGTAGAGGACAAAAATTGCATCCTGTTCATCCATTTCCTTGATCTTGTCTGCTTGATTTAGTCCATGCTTCACGATCAGGCTTTTTTTCAAAGTGCTCAAATCTTTTTTGTTCTCTTTCAGGTAGGTCATCAGTTCAGGAGTGTCCAAAAGTTTTTTGATGTATTCTGAGTTGAGGCGGAAATGGAACAATTCTGTATTTGAGATAATCTTTTTGATATCCTCGTCAGTTAAGCCACATGCTGCTATAACATCTGTTAGTGTTTTGCCGTCAGAGTATCTCCATTCCTTCTCATTAAGAAATCGCAGGATCTTTTTTGGCTTGATTCTTTGAAAATTTGGGTTGTTGAAGGCTGTTGCTATTCTGGGTGAGATCGCTATTATTTGAAGAATATTTTTCATGTAGCTGATCTGTGATTTTTTGGAGATTTTCTGGATGTAATCCCACCAGCCTTTCATATTGATTGACGCTTCTTTCTCCAGAATCTCTTCGATATTTTCAATGACTTCAAGTTCGCACTTCTCTTTGTCTTGTTTGAATACATTGTAAAGGAAGGTTGTTGCTTTTGCTTCAAATTTGCTTTTGCGCAAGAGCGTGATGAGGTGTCTCATTTTCTGTATTGCTGTGTATGAAGGGATCTCTATTTCACGAATGACCAAGAGGGTCCCTTCTGTCTCTGGTTCGTTCTCAATAATTATGTATAGGTCTTCTCTTTGAGGTATTGTGTTGATAAAATATTTCAGGACAAATCTTTCATAGACATTGTTCTCAGAATCTTTGACCACTTCTGCCAGGTTTTCAGCTATTTCGTCATATATTCCTGAAGTGTAATAATCCATTACTCTTTGAAATGTGCCAAATCTCTTGATGAAATATCTTTTTATCATGTCTGTGGCATCAATTGAGAGGAATCTTGAGAGGGAATCAATGACTTCAGGCCCTTCTTCTCTATTAAAATCATGTAATGAACTGAAGAACCATTGCTTGAGGCTTCTGAGTTGTTTTGTGCCTAAATCTTCTCCTGGTTTTTCTTCGTTCAGGATTTTTTCATAAGCTTCTCTGACTCTCAGAATAAGTTCGTTGTCTGTTTCAATTTCTTCTTTATTATTGGTCTTATTGAATGTTCTTTTGATCAGGTGGATGAATCTTCCTTTTGCTTCGTTAATTTTTTTGGTTAATCTTGAGATTAAGCTTTTTCTGTTGTTGAGAGTTTCGTCGACTGATTCCTCAATATTAAGGCTTAGGTCGTTCTCCTCGATGAGCTGAAACATCCTATCTTCTGTCAGTTGCTCTATTCTTTCAACCAAGTCTTCTTTCGCTTCTCTTATATTGTTTAGTAATGTGTTGATGTTGAATTCCTTGCTCTCAAGATGGTCGATTATTGTCAGCAGGTTCAGGAAGATCTTTTCTTCAGACTCCATCAAGTATTTGTTTTGCGCGATGAAATTTTCTATTGGCTTGTGTGAGGAATATTTTTTATCAGATGGATTCTTATTGAATATCTTTTGAAAAGTCCTTTGAATTATTTCTTTAGCAATATTTTCAGTTACTGAGGCAAATTTTTTCTTGAGGTCTTCCTCGCTCTGATTATACTTCCTCTTGGTGTTGATTATGGCTCTTCGGGAACTCTTTTCCCTGTTCATTCTTTTCTTTCGCTCTTTATTCTTTTTTTTCTGCTTCTCGATTTTTCTTATCCTGTGGCTGTTGTGATTTTTCCGCTTTTTTTTCATCAGAATTTTACTCAGAAGTGGTGATATTAAAAATTTTACTCTTTTTTTAGGGAAGGGTTCTGCTTGTTAGCGTTTCATCTCTGAGCGTTATCTTTGATCAGCCCTTATCTTTAGGGTTTATCTCACCATTTGCGGGTTTAATGTTTTCAGCTCAAAAGGTTAGAGGAATAAATACTTTATCTTCGCTAAGCGGTTTTCGCTTAGATTACCAAAACTCTTTTAAAAGAACTTATTTTCTGTCTTTGATTGTATGAGTAAGAAAGAAGAACAGGCGAAGAAGGAGGAAGAGCAGAAGCGTCTGGAAGAGATTAGAAGAACTCCTATGCCTAGGCCAGGTCAAGTTCTTGGGATTTGCGAGCAGAGAGTTGGCGGTTCAAGGATGAAAGTGCGCTGCATGGATGGCAAGACAAGGATCTGCAGGATTCCTGGAAGATTAAAGCGAAGATTGTGGGTCAGGGATGGTGATACTCTGTTGATTGAGCCATGGGAACTTGGCGGCGATACAAAGGGCGATGTTCTTTACAAATACAAGAGACTTCAGGTTGAGCATTTGAAGAGAAAAGGGCTGCTTAAGGGTCTGGAGTTTGATGAGTTCTGATAAAAGTTAAGGATAATGTTTTTGATTTCTTTGTGGATTCTGAACTTTCTTATTTTCTTAGGGTATTTGTCTTGATGTTCCTGTGCATATTCCATTGTTTTGTGGAGTATTTTGTTTTGTAGAGTTCTTTTGCTTTCTTTATCTCATAATCAGTAAGATTTCCTTCTATAAAGACTGCCCCTTCATGTTCAAAGCCTTCTCTGACCTTTTCTTCAAGGTCTTCAAGAAAGACGTCTCCTATCTCTGTTTTTATGCTTGTTATGCTTTCTTTTTTTTCTTTTATTATCCTGTTTCTTGCTTCCTCGCCAAGCCTAAAGCATCTGATCAGTTCTTTTATATGATCCTCTATGATTATTGTGCCTTGCTGCAGGACCGCATTGTTGATGTAGCACATTGCATTGCCTGATATCTTTTTTCCATTTACAACAATGTCATATTGGTTCTTGTTTGCATAGCAAACATCTGTCCTGTTTCTTTCATTGTCAGGACTTAATGTGATGAGCCTGTGTTCTGCTTTTACTCCCAGCAGGTTCAA
>CAYPUD010000076.1:0-4193 GCA_964413955.1 uncultured Methanosarcinales archaeon | reverse complement strand
TGTCAAACTATATTTTAGGTTAAAATAGAAGCAAAAGTGTCAAACTTGGGTTATAATAAAAAAGAAAAAATTGAAATTAATTTTTTAAGTCAGAATAAAGCTTCATAAGAGATTTATACTTTTCTTTCAGCTCACTCAATCTTTTCTCTGACTCATCAATCCTTAACCTTGAATCTTTGTAGTCTGACTCTATCGTTTCAATCTGGTTATTAACCAAATCCATTCTTAAAACAGTTGAGGCGAACTCTTTATCAGCTTCTGACAATTCTCTTTTGGCTGCAGTCAATGCATCTACAGTATCAGGAAAATCTTTGCCATTCCGCAACTTAAAGTATACTTTTTCTGTAGAATCCTCAACATTCTTTTCGTAGCCTTTTCTTATATAGTCAAATCCTTCTATTTTAGATGACAATTCATCAAACTCTGCTTCAAACTTCTGCTTTCTTTTTAAGAGATTGTCCATCATTAGATAGCCTTCTTTGACGTATTCTTTCAAATCATTTATTGACGATCTCAGATTCTTGAACTTTTTTCTAGATTCTCTTTCAATGATCTTATTGTCTAATTCTAATTTTGCAGAGAAATACTTTTTATGGCTGATCTTTTTTAGGATTCCTAATCTAATCTTTTGAATAAAAGAATATTTTTCTTCGATCCTTCCAGAAGGTTCAACAAATGCTCTTATGAGCTTAAACCTTTTTTCAGCTTCTGATGTTGGCGTTTTGTCAAGAGTCACTTCTAAATCGCTTTTTGGATTGCCGAACCAGTTGTTCAAGTCCTGAATGCTTGGAGTCTCGTCCAAAGGGTCATTCTTTGAAAAATCATCTTTTTTTACCATTTTGTCATAGTAAAGATGTAATATTATTTAAATCTTTCGTTACTGTTAGGTAGTATATTTTATTATTATTTATTTTCTATATCAAAAACAATTAAAAAAACAAAAAATTTAAATTTCACGAAACTTATACAAAAGTATATGTAAGGTGAAAGGCAAAATGAAGCTGAAAATCATCAATAAGCTGAGAAAAAAGAAGCACAAGGATGTAGCATTAGTTCAGGACATGCTGATCAACACAATCTATGAAGTATTTCCAAAAGCAGTCATCCATGGTGGAACAGCCATATGGAGATGCTACAACGGCACAAGATTCTCAGAAGATATAGATGTCTATCTCAACAAAGAAGACTCAAAAAAGATAGCTCAATTCAAACAAAAAATAAAACAAAAAAAGTTTGACATAAAAAAGTTAAAGACAACAGAAAATGCAATTTACTCAAAAATCGCATTCAACAATATAGAAGTGCGCTTTGAAGCAACATTCATAAGCACAAAAAATAAAGAAATAATTGTCAAACCATATGAAACAATTGAAGGAAACTACATCAATGTCTTCACCCTAACTGCAGAAGAGCTGATAAAAGAAAAAGTTGAAGCATACATGTCTCGGCATTTGATAAGAGACATCTATGACATCCACATACTCCTAAACTATGTAGAAGACAAGAGCAAAGTGAGAACTGCAATAAAAAAACTCCTGAACAACTATCAAAAGCCAATAGACGAATCAATCTTAAACGCATTAGTCTTTACAGGAGCAGTCCCGACAGCTGAACAAATGATCAAAAACCTAAGAAAATGGGCAAAATAAAATATTTAAAAGAAATTAAAGCATTCATAAACAAAACAATAGTTTTCAGTATAAGTGATATAAAAAAAATACTCCAAGAAAAAAAAGCAAACCCATCTTACGCAAACTTATTGATAACCAACCTCATAAAGAAAAATGAAATAAAAAGAGTAACAAGAGGATACTATTCAAAATACTCAGACCCAACAGTGCTGGCATACTGCATAAAACCATCTTACATAGGCCTGGAAACAGCGCTCTCAATCCACGATCTCTGGACGCAAGAGACAAACGTCGTGCTTTTAACGCCAAAGAGAATACGATACGGGTTAAGAAAAATACTTGACTCCAATGTTGTGGTGCATCACCTAAGTAAAAAATTCTTCTTTGGTTATGAATACATAGATTATTACGACCTTAAAATTCCTGTGAGTAACATAGAAAAAACATTCATTGATTGGATAATGTACAGGAAGCCACTCACAAAAGAACTGGAAGAAAACTTCAAAAAAAGAATAAACAAGAAAAAACTGCGAGCTTATCTGAAAAAATACAATAAAAAAGTCAACACAACAATCAGAAGAATAATCAACTTATAAATTAAGACCTCAAGACCTTGCTAACATGCCCTTGCTTCTGCACCCTGATGACGTCATCAACAAAACCCTCCATCTTGGGTTCATGACTGACAATCAGGACTTGCCTCAACCCCAATTGCTCAAGAACCTCTCTCATCCTGTCCAACTGCTCCTCAGAAAAGCCATCAGTGGGTTCATCAAGAATGATCAAATCCTTGGTCTTAGCCTCAGTGAAAATATCATTCACAACCTTATTCAAAGCAAGCCTGTAAGCCAAAGCGCAAGCAGTCTTCTCACCACCACTAAGATTGTTGAACTCAACATCAAAACCATTCTGAATTATTAAAGGAGTGAAAGAATCATCCAAACTTGCCTGAAGAAGGTCATCATCAACAAGAACAGAGAACCATTGCTGAAATAAATCATTAAAGTCCTGATGAATCCTTGCCATCACATGCTTCTCAATAGTATCAACTAAAGGCATGAAATAATCAGAGAACCAATTATGCAGCTTCTTGCTATGCTCCAAATTCTTCTTGGCCTCAAGCTTAGAATTAATATCCCTTTCCAACAAAGAGATATACTTGCTCACCTGAACAACCCGCTCATTGAACTTAGACTCCTCAAGAAGCAAGCTCTGATGCTCTTTTCTCAACACTTCAACCTCTGCCCTGGCGTTCTTGAATTCAGCATCAAGAGAATCCTCAGCAAGGGCTCTCTCATAAGCAGCCTGCTGTTTTTCTAGAGATTTTATTTCTCTGGAGAGAGACTTAAGAGAATCAGAAAGAAGATCCTTCCTCTTTCTCTTCTCATCCTGTGATTTCTTCTTTTGCAAGAAGACGAGATACTCCTGCTGCAACTTCCTCAGATCAGCAAGCTCCTGCCTTAGTTTCTTGATGTTCTCCTCAGAATTCCTGATCTTATACGCATTCAACTCGCTCTTTTCCTTAAGCTCAGCCTGCTTCTTAGACTCAACATCAAAGATCCTGCTCTTATGGCTCTCATCAACCTTTTGCAAACACGTCGGGCACTGATCCAAAGAAGAGATCTTCTCAGCGAGCCTGCGCGACTGCTCAATAAGGACAGAAACTCCTGCAGATTCCTTGATGAACTGCCTAAGAGTTGTTTCAATATCCTGAATCTCCTTCTCTTTTTTAGAGATTTCCTGAGACTTATCCTTGAAACTGCCTAACTTCTCAGAAAGAACTGCGTCAATGTCAGCAATCTCCTTCTCAAACAACACAGCCTGATTCTTCTTCTGCTCCAGGACAGCTTTATTCTTCTCAAAAATCCTCAGAATATCCTGCCTCTCTTTAATCGCCTTCTCAAATTTTTCTAACTTAGCTTGCTTCTGTTCCAAAGTAACCTCAGACTCCTTGATTTTAGGCATCAAACTATCAAGAAAATCCTCAGCAGCCTTTAATTCATTCTTTTTCTCTGCCAGAGACGCCTCTTTCTCTTTGAGATCCTTGACCATGGCCTCAAAAGCCCTCTGCTTCTCCCTCAAGAACTTCATATAAGAAGTCGCATTAGACTTTATCAACTCATACTTATCAATATTAAAGATTCTTCTCAGGATGCCAGTCCTTGTCTCAGCATCCTCAAACAATATCCTTTTCATCTCCTCCTGAGGGGTATAGATAGTGAACCTAAAGATCAGATTCTTGCTCTTATTCAGGTATTCTCTGGGATAATTCAAAAGCTCAAGGACAAAAGCCTTCAACTCAATAGGCGTAAGCTCTCTCTTGAGGCCATCAACAAGAACAAAACCAGGCCCCTGCTCAACAGAACTCTTAGTCCTCTTTAAGCTCCTGTGGATCAGATAGGTCTTGCTATCTAACTCAAACTCCAGATCAACACTTCCTGCCTTGGCGCCATTCCTAAGCAAAGCAGAGCCAGAAAGCTCTCCTCTTAAAGTGCCGAACAAAGCGAACTCAACAGCCAAAAGAATAGTGGACTTCCCAGCACCAATATCTCCAGCAAGAAG
>CAYPUD010000075.1:0-4247 GCA_964413955.1 uncultured Methanosarcinales archaeon | reverse complement strand
TTTTTTTCGCGCGGCATAGGCACTAACTCCTTTAAGTTGACTTTGCCTTTCCACATGTGTTATCCGTTTATTATTTCCTTTCGGTGGAATTATTTGTTTCATCTTTATTAAGTCTCCGTTTTTCTTTTTCTAAGAAATGCTTGTTGTGGAGTTTCTAACTCTTCAAATCTCAATGCCCTGTGTGGTCTTATTTCATTGTACCATTGTATGAACTTTTCTTTTGTTTTGAAAGCATGCCTATGGTTTTTGTATAAGTCATTGAATTTCTCAGATTTTCCATTGCTCTGAGGATGTTTCACCCTGCATAGGATATGCTTTATTCCTTCTTTTTCCAGAAACTCAGCAAATCTGCTTCTCTTGCTCTCATCCTTTATGAACTGAGTTCCATGATCTGTTATACACTGCTGTATTCTGCCATATTTCAATGCTTCTTGCATTGCTTCTATGCTTGCATCTGTTGTGGCGTTTTCAGTCTCTACAAGAGCGAGTAGCTTCCTGCTGGCATCATCAATTACAGGTAAAACCCATTTCTCTTTTACTGAGTCAAAATACCAGTCCAGATGTACAGCTGTCAGACTATGCTTTCTCTCATACCTTATCCATTTCTTCTTTCTCTTGTCTTTCTTGCTTTTTTTACAGGCATAACCGAGATCAAGCATTATCATGTGAATTTTGTTATGATTAATATGCAATCCATAATCTCTTTCTATGCATTTCATCAACGTAGATGCAGATACTCTGTACCTCATATATGCTTCTTTAACCATCTCTATTTCCTGCTGCTTTATTGGCTTCGCAGGCCTTCCCATACATTTGCCTATCTCAGGTATTCTCCCTGTTTCTTGATATTCTTTCCATACCTGGTTAACTCTCCTTACGCTGATTCCAGCTATCTTCCTCACCTGATAAGTTGTCCAACCCTCATTTTTACGACGTAAAATTTCCATTAGCTTATTTCTTGTGAGTTTCATACATTGACTTAACTCACCGTAGGGAAATACTTTTTGGATAACACACTTAACCTAAATATAACAATATTTAAATAAAGATATCTCCAAAAATAAGGAAATATGAATAATAAAAACTAAAACAATCAAGAAAAAGGTGAGAAGAATGACTGAAGAGAACAAAGAACAAAAAGAATCTGAGGAGACAAAAAAAAGCGTGCTGGAAAGCGATCCAGAAGCAGAAGGCGTCGTGCCAGAAGACCCGTTCAAAGAAGATAAAGAAAAAACAGAAACAGAACAAGAAAAAGAACTGAAAGAAGACCTAGGTGAAGAGACAGCAGACATCTATTCAGAAGGCGGCAGAGAAGAAGAGGAAGAACATGACGAAATAGAGCCATGGGAAGAAGGATTCGTAGAAGGCGCAGAAGGGCAGGAAGAGAAAGGAGTCAAAGGAAACTGTGCAACATGCGGCAAGCCATTAGGAGACAGAGAAGAAGGAGTTGTTGAGAGAAAAATAAATGGAGAAACATTATTCTTCTGTTCAGAAAAGTGCGCAGCAGAATATGAATCAAAAGTTCCTCCTGATGAACGCGGAGAATGATCACAGAAGAGAACTGCGCATTAAAACTCACACCCAAAAAGGTTGTCTCAAAAGAGATGCCAGTGTTCTACAACAAAGTCATGAAACTGAACAGAGACATAGCAATCCTATTACTGAAAGTATGGAAAAAAGACAACCTGAGGATAGCAGACATTATGGCAGGCTCAGGAGTGAGAACAATAAGGTTTCTACAGGAATTGCCTGAAAAAAAGATAAAACACCTCTGGTGCAACGATATATCAGAAAAAGCGTACAAGGCAATAAAAGAAAACATTAGACTGAACAAGGTAAGGACAGATAAGATAGGACTCAGCAAAGAAGAAGCAAACATAGGCCTGCTAAACAGAAAAGGATTTGATTACATAGAAATAGACCCCTTCGGAACGCCAAACCCATATCTTGATACAGCAATAAAAAGATTATCAAGAGGGGGAATCTTAGCAGTAACAGCAACAGACACAAGCGCGCTGACAGGAACATACCCTCGAGCGTGCAAAAAAAAATACTGGGCCATTCCATTAAAAAATTCCTTCATGCATGAGACATCATTAAGGATTCTCATCAGAAAAGTCCAGCTAATAGGACTACAATACGAAAAACCACTAATGCCTGTGTTCTGTCATGCGAGCAACCATTACGTCAGAATCTATCTTAGGCTGGAAAAGAGCAAAAGAAGAATAGACGAGATACTTGAACAGCACAAATACATAATATGGAACAAAGAAACATTCAAAACAACAACAAGCACATTGCCTCACAACAAAAAAGATGAAACAATAGTGATAGCTGGACCCTGCTGGACAGGAAAATTATATGATAAGGCAATAGTTAAACAGATGCTTGCAGAAGTGGGAACAGAAGATAATGGCAAAGATAACAATAAAAGCAAGTTCAAGGAAGCAGGGAAGCTCTTAAACATGATTAAAGAAGAAATGCAAGTTGATATTGTTGGGAGCTATGATATCCACAAGATAAGCAAGAAAATAAAGAAGAACGCCCCAAAGATAGAGCAGCTCTTTGACCTGATCAGAAAGAAAGGATACAAAGTTGCGAGAACTCACACAAATCCCACAGGATTGAAAACAACAATCACTTCTGAGAAACTTTTTCAGTTACTGCGTTCTCTAAAATAGATTCATTCCTGACAAACTTGACATCAGGAACCCTATCCAAGATCTCTGCCTCAAGCGTCAGCCATTTATCATTCAAATTATCAATCCTATGAATAATAAAATCAGACTCAGTTACGTTCAAAACCTCAAACTTAGCCGGAATGCTAACAGGACCCAGACTTATATCGTGATTGATTATTGATCCTTCAACAGGGTTATAATGAATCAGAAGCTTATTATCCTCGACAGAAACATCAGCCAAACCAAAATTAGTGGGATAAGACTTGCCAGAATCAGGCAAGTTAATGAACTGGATAAATTTATCGCTGATATAATCAACCCTAACAGGCCAAGGGACATTAGGAAGATTGAGTGTCTCATTTTCCTTGATCAGAGGATCACCAACAGCGCTATGTTCTTTAATGTCCACAATCTTAAAATCCCATGGGAAAGATGGGCTGCTTACAGATTCATTGATTTTAGCGTCCTTACCAAACAACTCATTGAACTTCTTCAAAGGCAAACGCTGATAACGCGGAATACTAAAATAAAGATCCTTAGTCTTGGTCCTGTCAACCTTGATGAATAATTCCTTTTCAGAAGGCGCAATATCCACTGTTTTTTTCTCACCAAGCTTCCAACCAACCAAAGCCCTGTCAAAATTCTTACTCTTCAATTTACCACTATTGCCAAGAATAAAAGAATAAGGGCCCTTAACATAATCACTGATATTGAACTGCTTTGCCAAAGCAGGATCATTAGTATCCACAACCTCACCAGTCTTCTTGATCCTCAAGACAAAGTTAATCTTCAAAAGATCACCAAAATCAGTCAAATTGTCATCTTTATGCTTGTTTTCTACAGGAACAAGGCCCGCAGAAGAATTTAAACTATCGCCAGTCAAAACAGCCTCATCAATGAGTTTGCTTTTTTCATGAGAAGACTGCAATGGCTGTTCTTTTGATGGAAATTTATATAATAAAAACACGACAACAATAATAGCGACCAATAGAAACAATCTTTTTAGTCTCATCCTATAATCCTTCTCACATCAGTGACTTCAACAGATTTAATGCCCTCAATCTCCTTAAAGCCACTCTCAAGAGCATCAGTGCTGCCCTTACTCTCATCAAGAATCGCCTTGACATTCAAAGCCTTCAAGCCAAAAGCAACATCAACAACATCAATCTTTAGATCACTATCCTCATTGAAATCCTCGCCAGCAAAGGAAGCGACCTTCTTCTTCACTTCGTCACTAACTTTGGCAAGATCCACCTCAGGCCCTTCAGGCATCAGATTAAAGGTTACAATAACTTTAGCCATCTTAATTCGGTCCCTCAAAACCGCACTCAGGACACTTATACTTAGCAACAATCTTCCTGCAATGCTCACAGCGGATAATCTCCGCTTTATGACAATTAGGGCAAAGAAATCTAACGACACCCCGTTCTCCATTCAAGTGCTTCTTACACGATGTGCAAACCAATTCTTTCATTTCAAGCGAAAATTACTGACCCAATTTAAAAAACTTATGGTTTTCCCACTCAGGACTTCAAGATCCAGTCCACCAAAAAGTAGTGACCCCAT
>CAYPUD010000074.1:0-4517 GCA_964413955.1 uncultured Methanosarcinales archaeon | reverse complement strand
AAAAAAGAAAATAATTATTTGAAGGAGAGGGTTGAAAGTCTTGAGCAGAGGTTGTCTGCTTTAGAGAATAAGTGCAGGTAAGAATGAAAAAAATAATTTTCTTTATTTTTGCATTATTTTTTTTAAGCCAAATCGCTTTAGCTTATCATGGCACGTCTGGAAATTATGAGTGGAGATTTTTTAATGATGGTTTTGGTGCAAATGCTTCTGCAGGAAATTATGAAATAAGAGCTAATGCAGGAGGCTATCCTGCAGACACTTTCAGTTCAGGGGGCTATTCTGGGCAGTTTCAGGATTATGATTTGAATGTGTCTTCTTCACCTACACCATCTCAGACTACAAGAGGTGGTGGTGGAGGCGGTGGAGGCGGCGTAAGACTTGTTCCAAGAGGGTCATACTCCATTCGCACAGGCGAGCTTGTGGCTGGTAAATCTGCAAAGATTCATATAGATCCCGCAGGCCAAGGACAGTTGTTTGTTTCTTTTAATAAGAATGGAAAATGGTTTTTTGAGGGTGTTTATGATGTTGTGAATGGAATAACTACATTCATGCCAACTCTTCCTGGCAGGTATAAGTTTGATTTTAAGAGGAATAATGTTATTGTCAGTTCAACAGAGGCTGTGGCAAGGGTGAAGATTGCGAATCGTGGATTTCAGGAGATTTTAGAGTCTCCCAAAAAAGAGAGTCCAGTAAAAGAAAGCCCTGCTAAGGTTGACAAGGCTGTTTTTAAGAAGGTTGAAGAGCAGGTTCCTGTCATAGAAGGTAAGAAAGAGGTTGAGGTCAGTCCTTTGTTGGTGTTTTTAGCTTTCCCTGCAGGCTTGATTCTTTTATTGGCTTTGTTTGTTTTGTTAAGGCCTTCAAAGAAGCAGAAGATTGCAGAGGTCACTAAACTGAAAAGAGTCGTTGCCAACGAAAAGCCAGCGCCAATTTCTCAAAAGAAAAAATTGAATAAAAAAGATATTCCTGCAAAGAGTGATTACTTTGAGAGCATTGAATCAGATCTTAAGAGGGTTGATAAGGAACTGGCAGAGTTGAAGAGAAAATATAAGTTTTAAAAAAATGGCGGTGCTTAATAAGGGTTGGTTGGTTGTCATTCTAATTGTGGTTGTTATCTTTTCTGTCTTGTTGTTGAGACATAAATCTCCTTGTGATCCTGTTTCTTGTGTTGCAAGGAGTGAATCTTATTGCAAAGATGGCAAGATAGTCAATGTTACTTTTGCTTGTATTAGTGGAGAATGCCAAATATTGTCCAACAATAGTTTTGATTGTAAAACTCTGGATACGCGCAGTTGTTTTAATCAGTCAGTCATCTCAATCAAAAGTTATTCTTGTATGAATGATTCATGTGTTGGTTCTGTTGATATCATTGAATGTGTCAATGGGACTTGTGTTGACGGAGAGTGTGTTGTGACTTGCGGCAATGGAATTATTGATGAGGGTGAAGATTGTTTGAATTGTCCGAAGGATGTTGTTTGTAATGATGATGAGAAATGCTTGAATGCAGTCTGCGTCCCTAAATACTTAGAGGAAAAGGTCTGCAAGGCAGATCCTGATTGTGATGATGATAATCCTTGCACTGTTGATTTTTGTGATAAGCAGGAAGGTAAGTGTTACAATAAGTTCTTGAGGCATAAGGTCCCTTCTTTTTGTTGTGGTTTTGATAATGATTGTGATGATGGTGATGTTTGCACCAGAGATTCTTGTTCTAAGAATTTATGCATCCATGATCCTATTGAAGGCTGCTGTAATTCCAACGACGATTGTGATGACGGTAATGTTTGCTCTGAAGATTCATGTGTTGAGCATTCTTGTAAGCACGCATACAGGGTTATGCTGGATGACGTTTGTTGCGCAAGGGATGATGATTGTGATGATGGTGATTTTTGTACTGTTGATCTTTGTGCAGGCGAAAATCTTTCAAGGAGATGCGTTCATAAAAGGATTCCTGAGTGTTGTTCTTTCGCGGATGATTGTGATGATGGTGACGTTTGCACTATGGACTCTTGTAATAACGGACATTGTTTGCATAAAGCTTTAGTTCCTGATGAACCTTATAATATAAGTGGTTATTGTTCGGGTGGTGAGAACAAGACTGCCAGGGAGCATTGTGTTCTTGATTTATATTCTGATTTCTTTCATTTAGATGATGTTTTCGCTTGGTGCAAGGTTGATGATTGTCTAGCCAATGGTTTTTGCATGCCTGAGTGTAGTGTTGTAAAACCTGATGAAGAGATTGCTTTTGTCTGCAAGAGAGGTGAGTGGAAGAAAAGGTAAAACAGGATGCTGTAGAAAGATTTAAAAACTTTCACACATTTCTTATTCTTTGGTGGTAGCAGAATGCGAGTCAAGATGCTTAAGTTTGTGGATGATCCTTGTTTTGGAAAGAAACATAATCAATGCGAGCAGTGCAAAAATTGTTGGATCAAACAGGCATGTCTAATCTCTTTCAGAAATAGAAAATAAAAATAAATAATCACTCTCCTTTAAATGATATTATTGATTTATAGTCCCCTTTTTCTGCGTCATCTGATGCAGATATTGATATTTCTGCTTCTAAAGTCTCTCCAGAGGATAAGGTTCTTAGTTCCTGCCACTTTTCACCAAGTGTTTTACCAAGAACATTCACGCTGCCTGCAAGTTCTTTTGATCCAGAAACAAGTTTCTTGCATTTTGCAAACAGTTTCAGTTCAACATTGCCAGTATTGATGATGCTGATTTTTTTTGTTTCATAACTCCCAGGAATGATATTGACGTCTAATTTCCTTATGTTTATACTTAATCCCCTGACTGGCAGGATTTCAATTTCAGTCATTTCATTGCCTGCTTTAATGGTGTAAGTGCCAGGAGATGTTGAATAAGGTATATCAATCACTGCTTCATAGCTATTATTTGTTCTTGTAAGATTGTAGATTCTGCCGTTGAACATTACTGGTGCGGAGGAATACGTTTTGACCCTTACCTTTCTGTTGCCTCCTTTCAAAGGGGTTATTTGTATCCCGTCTGCAGGAGAGTCATCGTCTAAGATTTGTAAATCAGAGATTTCATTTTCTTCTGAGATATTTGCTGCTACAATAAACTCGCCTGTTGTGAAAAAATAAGGTTGTCCTGCGACAAAATCCTGAGAATTGTCATCAGAGTCTTTTAATCTAAGGAGACTTTCGCCTGCTTTTGTTTTTTTAGATGGTTGTTCTTCAAATAGTTCATCAGGAATCTCTTCTTCATCTCCCCAGCCAACAGCGTCAACAATATTTCCTTCAGAATCTTTTAATGCTATACCTCCATTAGAATTCTTCAAGGTTATTTTTTCTTCAAAGTCAGCATTCCTCCAGGACTTGTTATCTTTACTTTCACTCCAACCAGAATCTGCTATTAGAAAGTAACCATAAGGTTCTATAAAAGATCCTTCGGGAAGTACTGCATCATTTTTTGAGCTTGTCGTCCAAATTACCCATCCGCTTATGTCTGCACTCTGATTTGATGGGTTGTAGAGCTCAATGGCTTCACCATTTGTTTCAGATCCGATAGGATCGTAATATACTTGGTTTATCCAGACTGCTTGTGTGGTTGTTGCTAGAATTAAAACCAGACTTAACAACAAAAGTAATTTAGCTATTATTTTTTTCATTTTATCACCTGACTGGCTTATGATTTATGGAATTAAAAGAGTCTTTCATCCTTTTTTCGTAATTCATTTAACTTGAAGAAAAATTTTGGGAGTGTATTTGAAAAAAATTTGATTTTTTCTTCAAAAAACCAAAAAATTTATAAACAAGATGTAAATTCTTTAGTTACACTCAACACCTTTTGTCGGTAAATGTTCCGACATAAATTCTAGTGAGCCTTGGGAAATCTGAGGAGAGAAATGACAGTGAATGCTTTATATCAATAAAGCACGAAGAAGTGCCTAAAAGTGGAAGCTATTGTGTGAATTTTAAAAATTCTTTAAGTTAAAGATTGCGACTGAAGGTTACACGCAAGGCTCTTTTCTTTTGAGAAAAGGTAAGTCTTCTGTATCTCTTGCAAGATACCTGTTTATCCTGCAGGAGGTTGCTGCTATCAGAATCCGGCTAAAGCATGCAAGTCTATGGTTCTTCGGAGCCATGGCGCCCTGCTCAGTAACACGTCGATAATCTGCCCTGCAGTCTGGGATAACCTTGGGAAACTGAGGATAATACCAGATAATGATCAGATACTGAAATGTTCTGTTCATGAAAGCTTCGGTGCTGCAGGATGAGTCGGCGGCCCATCAGATTGTTGGTGAGGTAATGGCTCACCAAGTCTAAGACGGGTAAGGGCCGTGAGAGCGGTTGCCCTGAGAAGGACACTGAAATACTGGTCCTAGCCCTAAGGGGTGCAGCAGCTGCGAAAACTTTGCAATGCGCGCAAGCGTGACAAGGGGATTCTGAGTGCTCAAGGTTTCCTTGGGCTTTTTGCAAGAGTAAATATCTTGCAGAATAAGTGGTGGGCAAGACTGGTGCCAGCCGCCGCGGTAACCCCAGCGCCACAAGTGGGAACCA
>CAYPUD010000073.1:0-4548 GCA_964413955.1 uncultured Methanosarcinales archaeon | reverse complement strand
ATAAAAAAACAAAACCAAGCTGATGTATAAAACTTGCGGAAAAAAAATCAAGTAAGACAGGCAAGAGAGCAGATTTTTTAGGAAAAGAAAAATCAGAACACTTCACAGAGCCAATAAAAAAAGAAATAAAAAAAATCAAATATCAAGGCCTTCAAGCTCTTCAAAATCCTTGTCCAAATCATCAAATTCGTCAAGGTCAGAGATGTTCAGATCGTCAACATCACTGTCAACTTCGCTATCGACTTCAAGAGCCTTAAAATTTTCAGCCTGAGCCTGCTGGTCCTCAACAGCATTTTGCTGAGAGTCTAAGCTTGTCTTTTCAACCTGTTTCTTTTCAACTTTAGGCTGGCAAGCAACCAACAACAGCAAAGCCGCCAAAACAGAAAAGAGCACTAAACTTTTCCTCATCAATAACACCTCAAACGATTCTTAAAGCCAAAGATTACTCTTCAGCTTTTAAATCTTCTGTTTCCTTTTTTGAGTTTTTGACACTCTCTCTTAGCTGTTTGATGATTGATTTAAGTTCTTCTCTTGCAGCTTTTAAAGCCTCATGAGATTCTCTTAGCTTTTCTCTTGCCTGAGCCCGAAGTTCTTTGGCGGCGTCTTTCTCAGATTCTGTTTTTGCTTTATCAAATAAAGCTCTGGCCCTATCATAAGCAGCCTTAGCCTCATCGACTTTCTCGTTGAACAATTCAGTAGAGACCTGACTGACATCGACACCATTGGATTCAAGCTTAGTTATTTTGTCAGAAAGCTTTGTTTTCACTTTCTCTAACTTAACTACAATATTTCCAAATCTTCTGATAAACACAGTGTGCAGCTTTGTGGATATAGCCTTCTTGACATCATTCCATGATTTCCTGACCTTGCCAGCAATCTCTCTAAGCTCTTTTCTATTGATCTCGTCTTTGCCAGCTAATTCAGTTTTAACATTATTTAATTCCTTAATCTTAGAATCAATCCTGCTCAAAGCAGCAGATTTCTCTTCATCAGACAATTTAGAATTATCAATCCTTTCTTTAGCCTTTTCAAGAAGAGCCATACCCCTATCAACAGAATTGAACAAGAACCTATAAGCTTTTTTCTTAGCATCTTCCTTGACTTTCTTACAAGCATCATCAGATTTGAACTTACAATTTCTTAACTCCTCCTTGAACGCCCTAACTGCCTTAGCACGTTCAACAGCTCTAGCTTTGATCTTGGCTTTTTTAGCGATAAGTCTTTTTCCCAGCTTAGCAACAGGCCTGAGACGTTTAGGCTTGGGGACGGAAACGACTTTATTGTTTTCTTCAATAGCTCTTGAACTAGTGCTGCTGCCTGAATTCATTGTGTTATTAGCATTGACAGACTCATTATCATTGCTGCTTGTTGTATTTTCAGCAGCAAAAGCCGGCACGATGCTAAGAACCATCAAAGCCAGCAACAAGATCGCAAAAACTTTTTTCATAATCTCAACCTCCGCACAAAGTGCAAAGAGATAAATGCTAGAACTTGTTTATAAAGATACTTTCAAAAGCTTTACCAGATAATCCTTTAAATGCTTCAGGAAGCTTTAATCTCCTTGAAATTATTGCAGAGAGCAAAAGACATGAGCTGAAAATGTGCGCAGTACAGCGAAGGACTCTTTAGTTGAATAAGAGGCACACTACAAAATGTTTTTGGGTAGGGCAGATAACTCTTAGGCTAAAAAATAGGCGTCCGAGATAATGTGAAAAGTAACAGCAGAAAACTTTTGGGTTAAACAAGAGGCGCGCAACAATGTGAGATGTAATAGTAAAAAACTCTTGGGCTAAACAAGAAGCATGCGAGAAAAAGAGTTTAATAGGAGCAGAAATTCTTGAGTTAAATAATAGGCGCACTGCTTGTGCGCGAACTTATTATTTGAGGAAGTTCTTTTCTTAAAGAGAAATCGATAAGTCATTAGCAGGATTTTAGAGAAAGGAAAATCTCTCTGAAGATAAAAAGCTGTAGAGTTGATAGCAGATTTTAACTGAAAGAGATAAGTTTTAAAAAATCAAAGAAAAGATAACAGAGAAATATGCAAAAACCAATGAAATCACTGTTTTTAGCGATAATGCTGATACTTCTAACAGTGAGCGCAGCAGGAGCTATAATAAAAGGAACAATATTTGATATGAGCCTTGAAGAGATGAAAGATTCCATAGTGGAGATCAACACAGCACCAAAACAAATGATCGTGGCAAAAGACGGAACATATTCTTTCAATGTGCCAGAGGGAAATTATACAATAACTGCAAGGAATAAGGATCAGGCAGCAGAAGAGAACATAACAATAAGTTCTAACGGGGAATTCACACTGGATATGATACTGATGCCGCAACTGGAAGAAGAGACGCTAGACCAGGAGCTGATTCCAGAGGATGAATTACAAGATTATGAAACATACCTTCAGGAAATAGAAGGAGAAAAATCAAACACAAAATTGTTCGGGAGAATAATCTTTCTTGTTCTGCTCCTTATTCTGATAGGAGGAATAATTTTCTATATAAAAAGAAACAAAAGACGCGCAAGCAGAACAGTAATAGTGGAGGATGCAGAAAAAGCAATAGCTTACCTAAAAAAACAAGGAGGCAGGGCGCTGCAAAAAGACATAAGAAAAAATCTGGCAGTCTCAGAAGCAAAAGCGTCATTGCTGGTGGATGAGCTAGTTGCGAAAGGCAGAGTGGAGAAGATAAAGAAAGGCAGAGGCAACATAATCATTCTAAAAAACTAAGAATGAGGCAAATAACAATAATAGGAATAGATCCAGGCACGACAGTCGGCTGGGCAGCGCTCAGTAAGGACGGCAGGATTCTGGCAGTAAAATCAAAGAAAGGGATTGCTCCAGATGAGCTGACAAGACAACTGAGAGAGACAGGAAAAGTGATCATGATAGGGACAGACAAAGCCAAAATCCCTGGATTGATCAGCAAGATCAGCGCAAGATTCAAAGCAAAGATAGTCAGCCCAAGGGTAGACTTAAGCAAAGAAGAAAAAAGAGAACTGACAAAAGATCTGCACTGTTCAAATGACCATGAAAGAGATGCGCTCGCAGCAGCAAGATTCGCCCAGAAGAAATATTGCGCGTTATTCAGAAAAATAAGATCATACGCAGAAAAGAACAAGTTGAAAGACTCTGAGGAAAAGATAATAGAGGCAGTCCTAAAAACAGGAAACAGCATAGCAAAATCCGCTGAAGCTATCAAAACAAGAAAAGAAAACAGAAAGGAACAAACAGGACAAGAACAAAAGCAGATAAAAACAAAAAATAAAGAAGGAGAGACAAAAAGATTCGCCCCAGAAACAATACTTCAGAGAGAAAATAAAGCGCTGAGAGAAATACTGTCCAAGTTGCGGAAAACCCTTAAAGAACAGTCTACAAAACTGCGGCGATTAAAGAAAAAATCAAGCCAAGCCCCAAGAAAAAAGCCAAAGGAACAAGAGATACAACAGAAAGAACAGATCATAAGAAGCCTGCGGGACAGCCTTGATAAGAGAGAAACTGAACTAAAGCAGGCAAGGGAAGAACTGAAAAGCATAGAGAAAGAACTGATGAGCATAGAGGACAAGATTATCGTCAAAAACATGTTAAACCTGGGGACAAGAGCGTTTGAGAAAGCAAAGGAAATCAAGAAAAATGATATTATCCATGTCAAGGATCCAAACAGCTTCAGCGAGAAAACAATAAAAGAACTGAAAGAAAAAGAAATAGAAGTGATCATCAATGAGAAGCCAGTATCCAGAAAAACAGAACAAATACTGCCTTTTATATTCATTCCAAGAAAAGAAGTCAACCTTGCAGTGTATGGAAATATAGGCTTTCTCGATAAAAAAAGCCTGGAGAAACACAAGAAGATCCTTGTGAGAAAGATAATAGAGAACTACAAAGCGGAACGCAGATTATGAAGAAACACATCCAACTTCACAACAAACCTCCTGCCATCCTTTGACAACAAAGTGACCATCTTATCAACCTTAACAATTTTGACTTCCTCACCAAGATAATCAAAGAACTTTCCAACTTTAACTGGCAGGCTCCTGAACATGACATTCACCCTATGAACTTCCTTGCCGGAAACCCTGCTAACAGTAAAGAGCTTAGAGCTTTTCTTAAGAATTCCAGGAAAAGTCTCCTTAAGTTTCTTTCCAATCCTCTGGAGATAATGCTGGTCAGAAAAATAAAGATCCCTACCTCCCCTGACCTTCTTATCCTTAGAGATCCTAGCTCTCTTATCCTTAGCAACAGTCTTTCTCACCCAATCAATGACTTTGTCAGGGCAGTCCCTCAGCTGAAGGATACCTTCATAATAGTCAGGATGCTTATTCTTGAGCTTATTGATGACAACCATGCATACGATAAATCCAGGATAGTTTTAAAATGTTATTGCAATTCAGCTAAGTCAACTAAAATTAGTTAGTGCCTATGTTGCGCGACAGATGTTGAGGCAGAAGCAAAATGCTCTTGGACTGAACAAGAAGTGTGCGAAACAATTGGAGCAGTAACAGCAAAAGACTCTTGAGCTGAACATTAGGCGTCCTGCTTGGACG
>CAYPUD010000072.1:0-4556 GCA_964413955.1 uncultured Methanosarcinales archaeon | reverse complement strand
GAGAAGATTATAAAGGATTTTGGCTTAGAGGTTTTTAATCCTAATTTATTTCCTGAGCCTAATAGGATTATGCGCAGGGGTGTTGTTTTTGGTGGCAGGGACTTGAAGCGTATCGCTGACGCCATCCACAAGAAGCAGAAATTCTATGCTTTAAGTGGGATTATGCCTTCTGCAGAGAAGATTCATTTTGGAAATAAGATGGTTGTTGAGAACTTGAGGTATTTTCAGGATCATGGCGCTAAGACTTATATTCTTGTTGCTGATCTTGAGGCTTCTGCTACAAGGGATGTTTCTCTTGAAGAAGCTCAGCAGAGGGCTTTGAATTTCCATATTCCTGCTTATATTGCGCTTGGCCTTGACCCTAAGAGGACTGTTTTTTATTTTCAGTCAGAGAATCGTAAGGTGATGAATCTTGGTTATGAGTTTGCTAAGAAGGTTACTTTGAATGAGTTTAGAGCTATTTATGGTCAGGCAGAGCCATCCAGGATCATGGCTGCTGTTTTGCAGGCTGGCGATATGCTTTTTCCTCAGTTAGAGGAGAAGATTCCTGGAATTATTCCTGTGGGTATTGATCAGGATCCTCATATCAGGTTGTGTAGGGACATTATTGCTAGAACAAGGACTAGGTTTGATTTTATTCCTATCAGCAGCATTTATCATAAGTATACTCCCGGGCTTGATGGCAGTCTGAAGATGTCTAAGTCTAAGCCTTCTAGTTGTATTGATCTGCCTGAGGATTTGAAGTCTGCTTCTAAGAAGATCAGGTCTGCTAAGACTGGCGGCAGGGAGACTGTTGAGGAGCAGAGAGAGCTTGGTGGCAAGCCAGAGAAGTGCATGATTTTTGAGCTTTACAAGCAGCATTTGATAAATGATGATGACGAGCTTCAGGATATCTTTAACAGGTGCAAGAAGGGAGAGCTTGTCTGCGGCGATGATAAGAAGCATTGTGTTGAGCATTTTAAGATGTTCATGGAGACTTTCATGTCAAATCTTGAGAGAGCCAGAAAGATGGTTGATAAGCTGAAGTTTTTAAGATGGTAATCAGGCCCGATGTTTCAGGAATCTTTGCTGAGGAAAAAGAATTGATTTTGTCTGATTTAGAGCTGATCAGAAACTTGTTTATTTTTCTGGATGAGAATGCTGCCTTGCTTGATTCCATCCTTAATTTTAAGGTTGAAAAGCAGGATGTTAAATCTTTGTTTGGTAAATTAAAAGAAATTGCTGATTCCCTTAAAATAGCAGAGCTCAGAGAAAGAGAAGCTTTCTCAGATATTATTAAGACTTTTAATCTAAAAGCCAAAGATACTGAAGTTTTTTTGGCTTTGTTGAAAGATCAGGAATCTCTGGTTAAAGATATTATTGAGTTGGACCTTGACCTAAACAAAAAGAAATATTCTCAGGATATTATCAATAGGAAAGTGGGTGTTATCAGGAATTTGGTGCGCCGTCAGAAGGATATTCTTAAAAAGCATGAGAATGTTATTAGCGCGCTTTTAGGCAGGATCTCTGAGGGAAAAGAAAAGATTGAGCGCTTGTTGAAAGAGACTTTTGGAAGGGTCTGTAGTAAAAGGGGGATTAAGGATATTAGGAAGAGCCTTATCTTAGATGCGTCTGAGGAGCTTGTGCCTTGTTTTGTCTTGACGTCTAAGATTGAGGGTTTAATTGAAAATATTCATGAAAAAAAGTCCAAAGATAAGCTTATCTCCATGTTCAGAAATATTGGTGTCAGGACAGTTCAGGGGATGGTTCTTTTCACTATTGATCCTTCTCAGGACATATCAATTTTTGCTGATATTCCTCCGGTTCAACCGCAGAGGGTTGAAGGCATTATTGAGAAAAAGCTTCCTGGCAAGACTCTGATCAGGATTGTTGACTATCTTCTTTTTTGACCTGTTCAACTGCATCATATATTAATCCTGACTTCAGGTCTTTGTTTGTTGTATCAATGCAGTCAAGGATTTCTTTCTTTTTATCTGGGTGTAAGTTAAATATTTCTAACAGAGTATAATATCCTGACTCATGTCTTGTGTTTATTTTTTTAGGATTATATTTTTCGCATCTTTCATCGAGAAATTTATCAAAGTATTTCATTGTTTGTTCAAGGTCTATTTTGCTCATTGAGATGAACGCTTGGTGGAAAAGGTTTGTCTTGGTGTATTCTTTTATCCTTTCAAATCCTTTTTCTGATTTTATTTCTGCCAGGGCAAACATCCAGTATATTTTTTGGGGATCTGTCATTTCTGTTTCATTGTAGCTTAGCAATTGATCTTCGTATTTTTTGTCAGGGATCTGTTCTGCCATTCTTAGAGCGTTTATGTTGGGATATCCTAAGTTTTCAAGGATTATCTTGGTTATTTCGTCTTTTTTTTGTTTGAAATCCTTGTTTTTGAGTATTTCTTCAAGTTCCTCAAACGTGAATGGCTTTTTTTTGTTCAGCAAGCTTGTTATTTTTTCTATTAGACCCATTTTATTCTGTTTTTCCGTTGTAGTTTGATATGCCTAATATTACCACTCTCATTTTTCCTTGTGATTCTGTCTTGTCAAGAACTCCTATGAGCCTGTTTCCATTAGGAACGTGCGCGACTATTTTGACTGGTTGTAGATTTTCTTTGTTTAGGTTGTATTTTTCAATGACTTCTTGCGTTAATAATTTTTCATAGTCTTTGATAAGTTGAATATCGGTTTTTTTGATGTCAACTATTCCATTGTTCTTTCTTGAACTAAATCCTATATAGCCGTAAGTGACTGCTGCTTTGTGGAATTTCTTGAATTCTTCTTTGAATCTTGAATTGTCTTTTAATTTTTTGGCTTCTTCAATGAATGAATCAGCATAGGATAAGATCAAATATTGGCTTAGTCCGCCTATTTTTTTGTTTGAAAGTATTTCAAATTGTTTTAGGTTGTTTTCTATCAGTTCTTCGAGACCCAGCCTTTGGTTGTTATTCATGATTCTGCCAAAATCAAAGACCATTTATAAATTTTACTATTATTCAGTAGATTATTTTTTGTCAACCATTAAATTTATAAACCATCCAAGAATTTTCTCTCTTTATGCCCCAGTAGTGTAGTGGCCTATCACGGAGCCCTGTCGTGGCTCTTTAATGCTTTGTTGCAGGTTGGCTGCAGTAAGGCTTCGACCCGGGTTCGACTCCCGGCTGGGGCGTTTAAAGACTAAAATGAGCATTTTCCTTAAAATATTCAAAATTCTGCATAAAACCTATGGCCCTCAGGGTTGGTGGCCTATCAAGGGCAGGTATTCTAAGGATAATTTTTCAAGGAAACTCAGTAAGGATGAGGTTTTTGAGGTTTGTGTTGGTGCTATTTTGACGCAGAATACTGCTTGGAAGAATGTTGAAAAAGCATTAAATAATCTTTATCCTTTGTCTCCAAAGAAAATTAAAAGATTATCTGTTGAGCAGCTTAAAAGAGCTGTTCAGCCTGCTGGTTACTTTAATCAGAAAGCGTCTTACCTTAAGATTTTCGCTGATTATTTCTTGAATCTTAAAAAAACTCCTTCAAGGGATGAATTGTTGAGTGTTAAGGGCATTGGCAATGAGACTGCTGATTCTATTTTACTATACGCGTTTAAGCAGCCTGAGTTTGTTGTTGATGCTTATACTAAGAGGTTGTTTGATAGGCTTGGTTTAATAAAAAATAAGTCTTATTTGGAGACTAAGAAAATCTTTGAGTCAAATTTAAAGAGAGACGCTAATCTTTTTCAGGAGTTTCATGCTTTGATTGTCGAGCATGCTAAGAGGTTTTGTCAGAAAGTTCCTAAGTGTGAGGGTTGTCCTTTAAAGAGAGTTTGTAAATTAAAATAAATTTCTTTGTTCTTTTTTTGTTGTTTTTTGTGATTTTCTTTCTTGAGGGACTGGAATTCTGAACTTGCTCCCTTTACTTATGGGCCTGAATAATATTCCGCCTGAGGTTATTGATAACAGTTCTTCAGCAATCTTATAGTCTGTTGATTCTCGATTTTGCACAAATCCGTACCCGTCATCTCCTGGTTGGATGTGGGAGTAATCAAGATGTACTGGCTGCATTTGGTATATTCTTATTGATTCTTGCAGTCTTTCTGTTTCTGGTTGGTAGTATGCTAAGAAGTTTGCTTTTTGTTGGATATTTAGCACGATCTTCTCCAGCTGCCTTAAGTGTATCATCTTATCTCTTTCGTTTTTATTGTATCTTTTTAGGCTTCTGTCATCGCCTTTCAGGTTTGCTCTTTGGCCTAAGCGAACCATTCCAATCTTTCCGTCTTTGTAGAATATGTTTGAGATCAGGTAGTGTTCTTGGGTGAGCCTTGTGAGCGAGTTTCTGTAATCTCTTTCTGTTGTTTTCTTGTTATGCAGAAAGATGTATAATTTTTGGTTGTTTGTTATTTCTTTTTTGGCTATCACTATGTGGTCTGGTTCTGCAGTTATTATTTTTGATTTGTTTGCTTCTTCTATTCTGTTGATGATGAATTGCATCATTCTTTTTTTTTCGTTTTGTTTTGTCATGTTGTGTTTTTAGGCAGGGCCATTTATAAATCTTTCTGTTTTTCTCACCTAAAAGTA
>CAYPUD010000071.1:0-4713 GCA_964413955.1 uncultured Methanosarcinales archaeon | reverse complement strand
AAGAATATCTGACAGTATATAGATAATCCCCTGATTCTGCAAAGTCCTCATAAAATACCTGACACTTGCAGGAGCGCCAAACTGAAACATCAATGAAAACATAATCATGAACCTCCTCCTGTTTCACCACCAGTCTTTTTTGGCTCTTTAACAACAAACCACATAAACAAAACAACACCAATTAATAAAACTATCGCAGCAACCCAAGTCTCAGAAGCTGCCAAAGACAAGAAATAAATAGCAACCTCAAGCAAACTATTCCCATCAGAAGTCTTGATGGCCTGAAGAAAAATAGCAAGGATCGCGATAAAAACAATAACCATAAAAAAAGTGCGAAAACCAGATTTCTTCTCTAAAGAAACATCTTCTTCATGCCCATAAAACACACCAACACTCATGAGGAAAAACACGACCAAAATAATGACAATAACAACCTGAGAGCTAATAGACGTTATAGCGCTGACAATCTGAGAACTCGCAATAGCAAGGAAGGCGATAACGAAAGCTGCCAAAGCATTTAAGGTTTTACGTGTATATTCAACTTCACCGATCTTTTCAGTGCCAAGAACCTTAGTCTTCTCAAAAATAGCAAAAACAATAGTGAAAATCAACAAAAAAGGCAAAACAACATCATAAATACCAATCTTATGAAAAAAAACGATAACATTCCCTAAAAGCGTCTCAACCATGAATCAACCTCTTTTTACGGTTAAATAACATATAATACCATTAAGTTTATAAATTTTGTTTATAAAATTTGCGATTATGCTCAACAAAACAGAATTCAAAACATTAAGAAAACAGATGGAAGCATTTGATGAGGCAAGAGAACAAGCAATCAGAAAATCAAGAGACCTCCTGAGAAACTCAAAAAGCGCAATATACTCAACACACAGAAAAGACTACAAAAGCACAGAAGAATGCCTAAAAAAAGCAAGAAAAACAATTACAGAGATAGAAAACCTGATAAAAAAAGAGCCGGCACTGACACAGGTCGGTGCGATAACTGATGCGTTAGAGGAGTACACAGAAGCAGAATGTTATTACAGCTTTGTCAAAGAAAACAAGATACCAACAATCAAAGAGCTGAAAGTGACGCCAGAAGTGTACATAGCAGGGCTGAGCGACATGACAGGGGAATTAGTCAGAAAAGCAATCAACGCAGCAATAAATGGCGACTACAAAACAAGCATAAAAATAAAGGAATTTGTGGAAGAACTATACTCAGAATTGATGCTGTTTGAGTTCAAAGGGCAATTAAGAAAAAAATTCGATAGCATAAAGTACGGCTTAGAAAAGGTTGAAGAATTAGTGTTGCAGATAAAAATGAAAAAATTAAACAGGTGAAAAAAATGGCAAAAATACTCTTTATCATAGCGCATAGAGACTATCAAGACAAAGAGTTTCTTGACACAAAGAAAGAACTAGAAGGAAACACAATAGAAGTCGCAAGCAGTGAAAAAACAACAGCAAAAGGAGTATTAGGAGGAACATACACCCCTGACTTGACAACAAAAGAGGCTTTAGAGAATGTTGACGAATATGACGCGATGGTTTTAGTTGGCGGCGGAGGAGCACAACAATACTTTGAAGACGAAACAGTTCACAAAATAATTAAAAGAATGAATTCCGCAGGAAAAATAGTAGCAGCAATTTGCATCTCACCAAAAACATTAGCATTAACAGGCATACTTCGAGGGAAGAAAGCTACAGTATGGGATCCAGGGGACAGAAGCGTAATTAAAGAGATAGAAGAAAAAGGAGCAATATACACTGGAGAAAATGTAACAGTTGATGGAAACATAATCACAGCAAACGGGCCACACGCAGCAACAGAATTTGGAAAAACAATCAAAAAAAAACTAGAAAAATAAAAGGAGGACTAAATGCTAAGAAACACGACATGCGGAGAATTAAGGAAAAAAGATGAAGGCAAAGAGGTGGTGCTGGCAGGATGGGTGGACAGCATAAGAACAAGCGGAAAAATCGCATTTCTTGATTTAAGAGACAAGTACGGCGTAACACAAATATTTCTTGACTCAAACCTTGCAGAAAAATCAAAAGAACTGACAAAAGAAAGCGTGGTGCAAGTGAAAGGAACAGTCAAGACAAAACCAAAAGCAAACCCAAACCTTGAAACAGGAGAAATAGAAATAAAAGCAAAAGAAGTCAAAATACTGAACAAAGCAGAGGAACTGCCAATACAACTCAATGAAGAAGTGCAAACAACAGAAGAGATGAGAATGAAATACAGATACCTTGATTTGAGAAGGCCAGAAATGCAGAAAAACCTGACGATAAGACACAAAACACTGCAAACAATACGAAACTTTCTTACAGAAAAAGGGTTCACAGAGATAGAAACACCGATACTCTCAAAAAGCACACCAGAAGGAGCAAGAGACTACCTTGTGCCAAGCAGGATACAAAAAGGAAAATTCTATGCACTGCCGCAAGCGCCACAACTATTCAAGCAATTAGTGATGGTGGCAGGATTTGACAAATACTTCCAAGCGGCAAGATGCTTCAGGGATGAAGACCTAAGGAAAGACAGGCAGCCAGAATTCACACAAATAGACATGGAAATGAGCTTTGTAGAAGAAGAAGACATCATGAAGCTAACAGAAGAGATGATTAAGGTATTATGGAAAGAAGTGCTGGGAAAAGACATCAAAACACCTTTCCAAAGGATGACATACAAAGAAGCAAAAGAAAAATACAACACAGACAAGCCAGACCTAAGGAAAAACAAGGAAGACAAAGAGGAATTTGCTTTTGTATGGGTGGTTGATTTTCCATTATTAGAAAAAGATGATGAAGGAAATATTCAAGCAGTACACCACCCATTCACATCACCAAAAGATGAAGATTTGGAGTTACTAGACACAAATCCAGAGGAAGTAAGGGCAAAAGCATACGATTTGGTATTGAATGGAGAAGAAATAGGGGGAGGATCAATCAGAAACCACAAGAAAGAAATACAGGCGAAAATATTCGAAAAACTCAAACTAACAAAAGAGGATGTAGAAGAAAAATTCTCATTTTTGATGGACGCGCTGAAATATGGGGCTCCCCCTCATGGCGGATTAGCATTTGGTTTTGACAGGCTAGTGATGCTAATGTGCGGACAAGAATCAATCAGAGATGTCATAGCATTCCCAAAAACAAAAGACGCAGAAGATTTAATGACAGGAGCGCCAGCAAAAGTCGAAAGAGAACAACTGGACGAGCTGGGATTAGCATTAAAGAAATAAGAAAAAAGAAACAGTTTTTACCACTTAATTCTGAGGAGATAATTAATTAAACAAGCAAGTCAGCCAACTTTTTTTTAAAAAAAAGGTGAAAAAAATGGCGCAAGAAGAAAAAATAAAAGAAATCCAAAACAAAATAAAAGAAGAAGGAATAAGATTTATAGAACTGCAATTCACAGACATGCAAGGCAAGTCCAAAAACATAGACATCCCTATAACAGACCTTGAAACAGCAATAAAAAAAGGCATAGGATTTGACGGATCATCAATAGAAGGCTTTGCCAGAATAAAAGAGAGCGACATGTACCTAAAGCCAGATCTGGAAACATTCGCAACCCATCCATGGACAAGCCAAAACATAAAAACAGCAAGGCTGATATGCGATATATACACACCAAAAGGAGAACTGTATGAGGATTCACCAAGATCAGTCCTGAAAAAAGCAATAAAAAAAGGAGAAGAAAAAGGATATGAATTAACGTTAGGCCCAGAGGTGGAATTCTACCTGCTCAAAAAAATCAACGGAACATTCAAACTGCCTGACTCAGACTCCTACTTTGACACAACACCAGGAAGCACAGGCACAAGAGTCAGGCGAGAAGTCATGTCGATGCTGAAAGACTTTGGAATAACATCAGAGAGAGGACACCATGAAGTCGGCGCAGGACAATACGAAATAGGATTCAAATATGACAACGCACTCAGGACAGCAGACAATGTGATAACACTAAAAAGAATAATAAGAACAATCGCAAACAAAAACGAACTGCTGGCATCATTCATGCCAAAACCATTCACAGGAAAGATGGGAAATGGCATGCACATCCACTTCAGCCTGTTTGAAAGAGAAGAAAACAAATTCTATGATGCAACAGATCCTCAACACCTATCAGAAACAGCAAAACAATTCATAGCAGGGGTGCTTGAGCACATTAAAAAAATAACAATCCTGCTGAACCCCACAATAAACTCATACAAAAGACTGGTCAAAGGATACGAAGCACCAGTATATGTCTGCTGGGGAGACAAGAACAGATCAGCACTGATCAGAATACCTCAATATCAGAAAGGCAGAACATCATCAGCAAGAGCAGAAATAAGATCCCCAGACCCTTCAGCAAACCCATACCTTGCTTTTGCAGCACTATATTACGCAGGACTTAAAGGAATAGAAGACAAGCTCACACTAAGAAAGCCAATAGGGGATAACCTATACGAACTGACAGAAAGAGAGATAGCAGAACAAGGGATAGAGTTACTGCCAAGAACACTCAACGAAGCACTGGAAGAATTCAGGCAAAGCAAACTCATGAAAGAATTATTCGAAGAATCCCTGTTTGACAAATATGTCAGAGCAAAACAAAAAGAAATAGAAGACTTCACGACAACAGTCACAGAATGGGAAAGAGAAAGATACCTGAAGAACTAAAACCCAATACTCACAATAGCCATTATTCCAGAA
>CAYPUD010000070.1:0-4801 GCA_964413955.1 uncultured Methanosarcinales archaeon | reverse complement strand
TATTTTTGATAAATTTTTTAAACCATCAGTCTTTTTCATTTTTTATGAGTGGTAATATAGCTAAAAGTTTGGCGAATCTGTATCAGAATAGGTTAGTTCGTGTTGCTTTGGACAAGTCTCAGAGTTTGGATGATGTCATTGATGACTTGTTCAGTTTCTGGAGTCCTGACTTGTCTAAAAGAAAGCCTAGCTTGGAAGTTCAAGTTGTTGATGGTTCTCCTAGTTTTGTAACTTCTCTTGATTTTTTGCCTTTGTTGTTGAATTTTGCTATCAGGAATTCTTTTGTTAACATTCGTTATTACGATAACTTGCGTCCGTCTGTTAAGAAGTCTGGTGAGAAGGTTATCTCTAAAGAGAACAGGCATGGTTATGTGTTGCAGATTAATGCAAACAAAGAGACTCATGCTTTCAGTATTTTAATCAGGGATTTTAATGTTATTGAAAGATTAAGTGATGGTTCTGAAAGAGTTGGTCTTCCTAGAAAATTTAATATCCTTGATGATGCTGGAAGGTGGTATGATGGCTTCAATCACCTTGAGTTCACTGCCAGCTTGACTAGTGGCGAGCTTGAGTTGTTGAAGTTTAAAGAGAACGTCGATATTATTTTCAAGTATTTTGTCCATCCATCAAGAGCGATGTCTATTTATAGTTCTGGTTATCTGATCACCAAGCTTTTTGAGGATAGGTGCGCTGACGAGGCCAGGTTTTATAGGAATCTTGCTGCTGAACTGAGGGATGGCGGCGTCTCTTTGGACGATAATTACTCTAACTCTGTTGATTGGAAGTTTTATTTTAAGAGGAATAAAAAAAACAATAAATTAAGCCCTAAAAAGATTCGTCTAAGAAAATCTGTTGTTCTTGATAAAGAGGTTGGTGCGAAAGATGTTGTGCCTGTTCTTTTGGCTAAGCTTGATCATCCTGAATTTTATGGTGATTATCCTGTTTTTGGCTTGTCTCCTGAAGGAAAGATTCTGGAGTATGAATGGGGTTTGCCCAGAAATAAGAATGCTTTGCAGGATATTTTGAGGTATTGTAATGCCAGAGCAAATTATTTGACTTTTAATGTTGCCACTCAGTTGCGCGCTGGCACCAGGGCTGTTGAGTTGGCTTTTTTGAGGTTTGGAACTCAGTCTGGTGTTTTACAATGGGGTGAGGAGGATAATAATCCTGGTTGGAACGTTCCTGATTGGCAGGACATCAAGATTAAAAGGACCATTTATCGTGGTCTTGATTTTGGCAATGGGTTTAGGCTTCTTTACAGGCTCAAAGCTAAGGAGTTTAGGGTTAAAGATAAAGAATCTGATTTGTTGTTTTGATGGGGCGAGTGGGATTTGAACCCACGACACCCACGTTTCTTAGCTTCCTCTTTCTCAGCTCTTCAGCGTGGTGCTCTCCCAGTCTGAGCTACCGCCCCTTTGCTTGTTAATTTGTCTTTGCTTGCTTTTATTTAAAAGATTTTCTATATTCTGACATGTCAACTTATTTTGGATTTTTAACCTATTTCAATTTTTTGCGCAAACCAAGAGTCTTGATTGTTTGGACTAAAAGTATCTGTTTATTAATTAACTAAAAAGAAGAAATTATTTTTCAGTTGCTTTTCTGATTGCCTGTTTAAAGCCTTCATAGTGTTCTTCATTCGGAATTTGCTTTAACCAGAGATCTAGAAAATCAGGATTTTGAGTCAAGTATTCAAATTCTTTTTTTGAGAGAATATCTGGTCTTAATAATCCGCTCAATCCTCCACGGCCTTCTTGGTAATCGCCCTTATGCCATCTTTCATCTGACTCAAAGAGCACAAACCATTCTTCATTTGAAACAATCTTGCCTTCTATGAATTGTTCATCAACAATAACTTCAACATCATCAATATCTCCTAAATATACTATCACTTCTGATCCTTCTCTAAAAAGATTCATAGGTCTTAGTTGAGGCAAATATGGCTTTTCTTCTGTTGTTTGGGAAATTGTTTCTAATCTTTCGATTAAACTTTGTCTTTTTTCAATTTCTCTTTCTAGATCTTCTATTTTGGAATTGTAGGTGTTGACTATGTTCTCAATATTTTCGCCGCTCATTTTTTTCAGTGAGCAATCTGTTGTTATACCTCTGTCAGTTTCCTCTTGGCCTGCCAGATAAAGAAGTCTGCACTCTCCTTTAATCATATAATTATACCTATGCAAGCCTGTTCCTGCATATTTGCACCATCCGCATTTGTTGAATGTGGTTTCTCCTTTTTGCCTTTTTTTATCCTCATCCTTTATTGGCTCAGGCGATTTTATGCCTTCATCCGCCCTAATTGTTAAGTCCTCCGGTGAAAATATTGGGTTTTCATATTTTTTTGCTTCTTCTGCTATATCTTTGCCTGATTTTCCTTTAAGAATACCTGCATATTCATTTAGCTCTTCAATTGTTTTTTTTATTGTATCAATTGAATTATTTTGATACTTTATTAGCTGTTTTATGTTTCCTTTTCCTAAACCCTTTAACTCATTCCAATCTTTTATTTGGATATGCAACCAGTCTGGAATAATTGTTTTGATTTCATTGTTTTCAGTCATTTTCAGGTACCTCAATTGTATTTTTGTTTATATTGTAAATCAATCTTTATAAGCCTTTCGTCTTTTACTACTTCAGGATGGGAATGTTGGTTTTTGTTTTTTGGAAATGACCCCTGCTTAATCTATTCTATTTGACTTAAATTTAATCCTTTTTTTTTCGTAAGTTTTAAAACAGGCTTTCTGATTTGTTTTTTTATGAAAAAGACAAGATTTTTCAGTTATTCTTCTGGCTCCCTGCCTAAAGGTTGTCAGCAGTGTGTCAGGGGAGAGAAGTTAGTTGTTTTTATCACTGGCTTTTGCCCGAGAAAGTGCTTCTTTTGTCCTGTCAGTGAGAAAAAGTGGGGTAGGGATGTTGTTTTTGCTGATGAGTGGCCTGTTGCTGATAAGAAAAAGCCTGTTGAGCTGATTAAAGAGGCTGAGGCCATCAAAGCTAAAGGTGCTGGTTTTACAGGAGGAGATCCTCTTGTTGTGCTTGACAGGACTTGCAGGTACATCAGGCTGCTTAAGAAAAGATTTGGAAAAAAATTTCATATTCACCTTTACACTTCTCTTGATCTTGTCACTAAGGATAAACTTAAGAGGTTGTTTGATGCTGGCTTGGATGAAATAAGGTTTCATCCTGATTTGGATGATGAAAAATTTTGGGATAGGATCAGCTTAGCAGGGAATTTCAATTGGGATGTTGGTGTTGAGATTCCTGTCATTCCTGGCAAAGAAAAAGAAACTATGAAGCTTATCAATTTTATTGCTGATAAGGTTAAGTTTCTCAATCTTAATGAGCTTGAGCTTTCCAGTACTTTGACTGAGCATTATTCTCTTGATAAGTTTTTTCACGCTAAGAACGATGCATCTTATGCTGTTGAAGGCAGTCTTGAGCTTGGCTTGAAGCTTGGCAGGTTTGCTGAGAAAAAAGGCTTGAAGGTTCATGTTTGCACTGTTAAGCTTAAGGATGCTGTCCAGCTGAAGAATAGGATACTTAGGAGAGCTAAAAATGTCAGGAAGAAGTTTGAGTTAGTGACTGAGGAAGGGACTCTTGTTAAGGGTTGTATTTTTCTTGATGGCTTGAAGCCAGGTTTCGGGCCTAAAAAAGTTTCTTCAGATGAGAAGAAAGGCATCCTCAGTCGCTTGAGAAAAGCAAGGATTAAGTTGATCAAGGCTCTTCAGGTCAGCAATGATCTGTTGTTGATTGATACGAAGAAATTGAGGCTCGTGACTTCTCCTTTGCTTGTTGATGATTTTAAGGATGTCATCAAGGGTTTAGGCTTTTCTTGTGCTGTTGTTGAGGAGTATCCCACCCGGGATGAGTTAACTGTTGATGTGAGGTTTTTATGATGACAGATATTCTAATTAAGGATCCTGTTAGTGTTGACAAAAAGATTGCTATGTTGAAAGACTCTGGCTGCAAAAATTTGCATATCATTTCTGATTTTGACAAAACCTTGACAGAAGCTTTTGTTGGTGATAAGAAAGTCCATTCAATTATGGCTTTGATTAGGGATAATAATTATTTATCTCCTGATTATTCTTCTAAGGCTTTTGCTTTGTTTGATAAGTTTCATCCGATAGAGATTTCTGTAGAGACTCCTCTAAAAGAGAAGAAAGCAAAGATGCAAGAGTGGTGGTCCAGTCATCTCAAGCTCCTGATAGATTCTGGAATGAATAAAAAAGTCATTGATGACATCATTAAAAAAGAGCTGATTAAGTTCAGAAAAGGCGCTTTGGAGCTTTTGGATATTGCATTCAAGTTTGGCATCCCTCTTGTGATTTTTTCTTCTGCTTTGGGGGATGTTATTGTTGGTCTTTTGAAAGCAAAAGGCAAGCTTTCCAGTAACGTTCATGTTATTTCTAATTTTTTTGATTTTGACGAGGCCGGTTTTGTCAAAGGATATAAATCGGATATTATTCATGTATTCAACAAGGATGAATTTCAAGTCCAGAAAAAGAAGTATTTCCAGAGCATTAAAGACAGAAAGAACGTTATTCTCTTAGGTGATTCTTTAGGGGATGCGCGTATGTCTGAGGGCATCCCTCATGATGTTGTTTTTCGCATTGGCCTTTTGAACTCTGATATAGAAAAAAATAAAAAGGCTTATATGGATGCTTTTGATGTTGTCCTTTACGGCTCTGATATTTCACTGGATTACGTCAGTAGCCTCATTAAGGATATTTGCGGGCCTGTGGTCTAGTGGTTATGACATCTCGTTCACAGCGAGAGGATCGCCAGTTCAAATCTGGCCAGGCCCATT
>CAYPUD010000069.1:0-4943 GCA_964413955.1 uncultured Methanosarcinales archaeon | reverse complement strand
TTTTCTTTCTTAAAAATTCCTTTGCTCTTGATCTCAATAGCAGGAGTTTCTTTGACCCTACCAACAACCTTAACATCAAACTTATGATTAGGTCCTGTGTTATACTTCTCAGAAACATCCAAGAGCAAATCAGGATTCTCAGTAATCACAAGCATGCCCTGACCCATATTCCAAGTTTTATAAGCTTCTTCATCACTAACCTTACCCAACTCCTGCAACCTTTTTATAGCATAACAAGGCTCAAAAAGATCATCTAAAACAGCACCTAAACCTTTTCGCCTTAACAACCTGCTCAGCTTTTCAGGAATACCCCCTCCAGTGATATGAGCTATTCCAGAAACAACAGGCCGCCCATACAACTCATTCAACCTAACAAACTCAAAGATCAATCCAGAATAAATCTTAGAAGGCTCAAGAATCTGCAAAGCAAGGTTTGGCTGTTTTTCGTGCCACTCATAACCAAAATTGTCTTCCATAATCTTCCTGACCAAAGAAAAACCATTAGAACGAAAACCATCCTCTCTTAAAGCAACAATCTTTTGCCCAGGCAGGATATCTTTTCCGTCAACAATCTGATCCTTCTGAGCAATCCAAGACAGAGTGCCAGACCAGTTATAACAAAAAGAGCCATAACCAGAAACAAGCTCACCTAGTTCAGCGATCTCACCATTAATCACACCAATATTCGCTTCTCTAGCAGCAGAAATCAAACCCTTGGCAAGCTGCCTGACATAATCAACATTATTTTTCAGAGAGTTAACGTCAAGCACATTGCTCATGAAGACAGGCTCAGCGCCATCTCTGGCAGCATCATCAACGAGCATAGCAACCAAATCAAAGGCAATAGTGTCGTGCTTCTCGAGTCTCTGAGCAATCTCAACTTTAGACCCAACACCATCAGAGTTGCTTCCAAAAATAAGACCCTGTTTAAGCGCTTCAAACTTCACATATCTGATTCCTGAAAAATTATCAGAACCAAGAATCTCACCAAAAGACCCTTCCCTATTCTTCCAAGTCTCTCTACTCGCATTAAACATTATCTCAGAACAAGTATCACCAAGCTCAACATCAACACCTGCATCCTTATAACTCATCGAATTATCCAAAGGCTCTTCATCTGGTTTTTGCATCATCTCACCAATCAAAAAAAGTTGGCAGGCACGCCTGCAGATGAGCTGCAAGCCTGACAAAGGCTGACCTTGAAGCTTCCTCAGTTCCGCTACCCCGCAAGCATTGAGAACACCAGTTATGGCTGCTTCCTTCCGGACCTGACCAGTTTCCTGATGCATCAATCCTGCAGGACAGAACGTCAACGTCCACCCCAAGACCTTTGTTCAGGCAAAACAACCGCTCTGCAAGCTTCAGCTCCGCGTATAGCCCATTCACGGTGACAGGAGAGGGCTAACCTCCCAGCCTAGCCTGCCAAAAAACAATATAAGAAAACGCTTTTTAAAGCTTTCGTGACTACAAGGTAAAAATCAGGGAATTTCTTGAGAGAACTTTGCAAAATCCAAAAAAAATACTAAAAATTTATTAATTTCAAGAAGAATAAGCAAATTATGGTAGAGATAATATTCCTTGGAACAGGAAGCTCACTTGACAACCTAACAAGAAGAAACGCAGGAGGCTTTGTGCTAAAAACTGAAAGCGAACAAATACACTTTGACCCAGGGCCAGGAGCGGTGGCGGCAGCACAAGCATTCAATGTAAATCTAAAAAACACAGATGCAGTAATAATATCAAGAAATGACAGCATAAGAAACAACGAACAGAACCTAATAAGCCAACTCAGCGACAAACAAACCCTGATGATAAACCAAGAAAGCAAAAGATTGAACAAGATAGGCACAACAAAAACAGAAAGAACAGATTATGGGTACAAGATAATAGCAAAAAACTTCACACTACTATACCTTTTCAAGCCTTTGACAAAAGAAACAATAAAAAAAGACAAGCTAAATGCAGACGTGCTGATCCTGAACAACAAATACCTAAACAAAGGAAAAGAAGAGATAGGAACAGACGACTCATACAAGATAATACAAGAAATAAGGCCAAAACTTGCTATTTTGACAGGATTCAGCTCAAACTTCAAAGGAGACAAACATATACAGACCGCAAGAGACTTGCAGAAAAGAACAGGAGTGCAAGTAGTGGCAGCAGATGACGGAACAAGGATAGACCTTGTATCTTATGCAGCATTAGCAGCGCAAAGAAGAATATTCTCATTCACCAAATAAGATTGACAACAGCAAAACCAACTAAACAACCAGCAGTCAGGAAAGGCATAGCAGGATAAAAACGATCCTTCTTACTGAACAACAACAAAAGAAACAAGGAAAAAGTGGAAAAAAAAGCTATGACCAACGCGCTGTACAAACCCATACTAGCAAGAACAGTGCCGCTGAAAATCAAAGGAAAACCAATATCACCACCACCAAGAACTGCAGTTCTGACACGCGGTCTCTTTTTACCTTTCCCTTTCTCAACATAAGGAAGCATAAAACCAGCAAAAATTCCTGCTTTGGTCTGAAACTTAGCCATAGCGATCATATGCTTAGACTTCCAGACAGCATACATGTCATACAATGTAAGCAATAGCAACAGGATAATAGCATAAACAGGAGTGAGCATAGGAACAAAAATCACAGCCAAACCACCATAAATGAACAACTCACTCAAATTATGAACAAAAAAATTAGGCACAAAAACTTTCCATAACCCAAACAAAATAGCCAGAACCAATGCAAGAATATCCCCTAAAAAAGCAGCCAAAGCAATCTGCAAGCACAACACCACAGACATCAAAAACCAAAGTTTCCAGATGAAAACTCTTTTCAGGCTGACAATGAACAAGATTAGAACAGTTCCGAGAATGATTGCGAGAACCATGTACCACATGGAAACGCTGGGTGCGACATCAGGACGCTCAACATCAACACCCATGATAGAGGGCAGGCTTTTCCACTCAGGCTTTTCATCATTCTTGATGAGATACTTATCAACAATGAACAAACCAGACACTTGCGCAACAAAAAATAAGACAACAAGCGCGACAGTGATAATCCAATTGTGTTTCATCAAAACACTAAAAATAAAAACTTTTTATAAATGTAACTATTTGAGCACATTAAACATCCTTAAGCGCAGAATAGATCAGAGGATGAACCCTTAGAAGAGAAGAAACAAAAAATGAAATATTTCCACACAATAACCATAACAGTATTCTCAAAACAAGAAGAAAATGCGGAGGAAATAAAAGAAGCACTCAAAAGATTCATCACAACAGACCTTGAGAAAGAGAAAATAACACTAAAAGAGGAAGAAGCAACAGGATTTGACAACAAAAAAATAACAATACTGACACTTAAGCTGACAAAACAAAAACACATAAAACAATTCCTCAAAGAACTCTTCAGCAAATTCACAAAAATGCAAGAACAACAGCTAATTGATGAACTCAACACAAGAGTTGATGAAGAATGCTTCTTCTATCTGAGACTGGACAAAGAATCATGGATGAATAAAGAAAAAATATTTATAATAGATGGAGGAAACTGTTTTCACATCAAATTCAAGATAGCATCATACCCATGCAACAAAGAAAGGGCAAAAATAACAATTCAGGACTTTTTACAAAACATTTTTAAAGATAAATAGCTACAAAACAATATTATGAAGCCAAAATTCGCGCCATTAAACACAATGTTCTTCATGTCAAGCGTCATAGGGTTCTTGATAAGCGTTTTTTACGTACCCCAATTCTCACAAAGCTGGGCATTTGCGTTTGCAACATTATTCTTCATAATGCTGATAGCATCAATAATAAGCATGTTCAAAGGAAACAAGCCAAAATTGCAGTTAGAGACAGAAATCTAAACAACAAAAAGAAGATCAATAAGGCCAAAAAGGATCAAGAAAGATTGAAAAAAACAAGGAAATCAAGGGGGGATAAGAATGAAAAAAATACTGCCAATATTGCTGCTTCTGATACTGCTTTTCGGATGTGCAGAAGTTGCACATGAACAGCAGAAAGACACGTCAGACGCAAAAAAAAGCCCAACAGTAAAGGTTGAAGAGACTGTTGAAGCGCCAGCAAAATCATCAGAGGAATTAAATGCTGCAAAAACAACAGAAAAAACGACAGAAAAGACAGCAGAAACAGAAAATGAAAAAACAGAAACTGATGAAACAACACCATCAGAAAAAAGCGAAAGCATAAACGAAACAAGTGATGAAGAAACAATGACACTGAAAAAACCAAAATTAGAGCTGACAGGCGAACTAAAAGAACTCCTCAGTAAGATCGATAAAAAAGTAAAAAACTACAAGTACACATACGGTCCACCACCATTAACAACAGAAATCAATACGTACTCTGTCCAGCTGAAAAACAGCAGGGGCGAAGACGAATTCCTGATACGAGTCAGTCTATATGAGTATGAGCCAACAAAACTAGAAGATTACTGGGATACAGTCTTTCTAAATCCAGCAACAAAAGAAGCAAAAATCTACTGCTTAGACAAAACAAAATGCCAAAGCAAGGAGATAGATAAGACAAACCAAACAAAAACAGGAAATTACACAGACTACGCAGTAAAAACACCTGATGAATGGGCAAAAGACATACCAGCAAACGCAAAACTGATAGGTCCAGAAATACTTGACAAGAAAGCTGTAACAAAATTTGAGTACACAGGGCCTGGCGGAGAGAAATTCTATGTCTGGCTGGATAACACATACGGCCTGCCACAAAAAGTGACAATAGAGCAATTAGATGGAAAGAAGATAAACTACCTATTCAAGGATATGAAAGTGAATTCAGAAACAGACGAAGACTTTAAACCACCATTTTAATTTTTAATTTTCTTTTTTTTAAATTAATTTTTTAAAACCCAAGTTTGACAGTTAAAAATTAAAATGTTCTTAGTTTGGAATGTTCT
>CAYPUD010000068.1:0-5049 GCA_964413955.1 uncultured Methanosarcinales archaeon | reverse complement strand
ATCATCAGTCGCGTCCAAACAGGACGCCTCTTGTTTAGCCCAAAAGTTTTCTGCTGTTACTTTTCACATTGTTTCGCACGCCTCTTATTCAGTCAAACAGGCTTACGCTTCTCCCCCCAACATCTTTCACACAGCACAGGCACTAACTCCTTTAAGTTGACCTTGGCTTTGTATCAATAACCTTTATAAATAAGACTTATTCTCTCTGCATTAATGGCAAAAAAGAAGCAGGCTGATGATGTTCAGCCAGAAATCAGCATTGGTATGATTGGGCATGTTGATCATGGCAAAACTACTTTAGTTAAGGCTTTGAGCGGCAAGTGGGCTGACACTCATAGTGAGGAGATTAAGAGGGGGATCACGATCAGGTTGGGTTATGCTGATGTTTCTTTCTATAAGTGCAAGAAGTGTAAAGAGCCTGAGTGTTACTCTACTCAAAAAAAGTGTCCTGTTTGCGGCTCTCCCACTGAATTCCTGAGAAAAGTCAGTCTGGTTGATGCGCCTGGCCATGAGAGCCTGATGGCGACTATGCTCTGCAGCACTAATATCATGGATGGAGCTATTCTTTTGATCTCTGCTAAGGAGAAATGCCCTCAACCGCAGACTCAGGAGCATCTGATGGCTTTAGAGATCAGCGGTGTCAAGAATATTGTTGTCGTGCAGAATAAGGTTGATCTTGTTGATGAAGTTGCTGCTAAAAAGAATTTCTCAGAGATAAGGGAGTTCCTGAGCACAACTAAGTTCAAGGATGCCCCTATAATCCCTATGAGCGCTTTGCACTCAATAAATGTTGATGTCCTGATCCAGACTCTACAAAATAAGATGCCGACCCCTAAAAGGGATACTTCTAATGATCCTTTGATGTTTGTTGCCAGAAGTTTTGATATCAACAAGCCTGGCAGCCCTATTGAGAAATGGAAAGGCGGAGTTCTTGGCGGCGCGTTGAAGCAGGGGTCTCTCAAGGTTGGTGATGATGCAGTCATCCTGCCAGGTTATGAGGTTGAAGAGAGAAATTCTAAGGTCTGGAAGCCTCTTGATATAAAGATAAAAAGCATCATCGCAGGAGGAGTCAATCTAAAAGAGGTTGTTCCTGGTGGCAGCATGGCTGTGATGACTGAGTTAGATCCTTTTGTAGTCAAATCAGACAAGCTAGTGGGGAGTGTTGTCGGCAAGAAAGGCAAGATGCCTCCTGTCTGGTACAATTTTTCTTTAGATATCCATCTCCTTGAAAGGATTGTTGGCGCTAAGGACAAGCTTGTTGTTGAGCCTATCAAGAAAGGAGAGTTCTTGATGATGAACGTCAATTCAGCAGCAACTGTTGGAATTGTTCAGGAATTAAGCAAGAATTCTATCAAGTGCGCTCTTAAGCGTCCTGTTTGCGCTGAGGTCGGCAGCAGGGTTGCTCTTTCAAGGCGTATAGGCCAGAGATGGAGATTGATAGGTTATGGAGAGATCAAGAAAGATTAAATTTGGTCTTGTTTTGTTTGTTTAGTTTTAATCCTCTAACAACTTGGATATCTGCAGCATGAACTCTTTTGCTCTTTCTAAAGAAGTCTCTACTTTTGAGATTTTGATTGTTTCAGGTGTTTCATATTGGATAAAGCTTCTCTTTTTTCTTTCATAGTCAAAATATTCTATCAACTCTTCAGATTTCATTGTTGCCAAAGCTTCGTCTCTTACATCTTCATAGTTTTCTATTAATGTTTGTTTTATTTTATCTCTTGAAAAAACAACTAATGCGTCTGCAGTTACTTTGTGGGAGATCTTTGGCCCCACTTTAAATCCTATTTTATACAGAAGAGCGTTTGCAAGATAAAACATTGAGTAATATGATGTTACTATCACCCAAAGGCTGGACCTCTTGTTTTTATACAAAAAATTTGCCACACTTAGACTCTCCTGAGCATTATTTTTCAGGATGCTGAACACATAGGGATTAAGCTCAGTTCTGACTATCAGACCATCATTTAGGTAGGACTTTACATTTGTTTCAGCTTCTTTTATTCGTTTATCATTCAACATTTTCTATTATCCTATAATAATCCTCAGTGCCGACCAGTATTATATTGTTCTTGACTGCCTCAGAAACAACATTGAATTCTTTTGTTTTCAGCATCAGGATGAAATTCTCAAAGTTTGTGAAAGTGGGATGTATTTTCAGAGGAAACAGTTCGAGGACATCTTGAATGCTTTGCTTTCTTTTCTCTTCACAGACAATGAGCAGATCAATGTCAGAGTGTCTTGTTGCTTTTCCTTTTGCTTGAGAGCCAAATAACAGAGTTATAAAAGGAAATTGTAGCTCAAAAAGTCTTTTATAAATTATCTTGAGATTCTTGTTTTTCTTGAATAACTCTTGCCTTCTTTCAAACTCAGCGTCAAAAATCAAAGGATCGACTTTTTTGTTTAGGGTTATCTTTTTTGTCTTTCCAAATGGTTTAGCAAGAACCAGGCCATTGCGTTCTAAATCTTTAATTGCGTTAAATGTAGTTTTATAATCAATTTGTGAATATCTTGATATTTTGGCTATGTTAAGCTCTTCCTCTTGTCGCTCTAATAACACTTTAATAATCCTACTATGGTTTTTTACCATAATATTATGGTATTTTACCATATATTTAAATGTTTCGATTATAACTATTGAATTCTAAAAGAAAAATATTTTAAGTGCTATTTCATTAATTCATAACATGTTCAAAAAATATAAGAAAATTAATTACAAAAGATTTTTTTGTGTTCCTGGATGCATAAAAGCTGTCTTGTTAAGAAGAAAAATAGGAAAGGGTATAGACATTTGGACTATTGGGAGAGAACTAGACTTAAAGATTCCCAAAAAGTTTAAGGAAGAATATCCAAACACTAAGATCAGTGAAAAAGGAATCTTTCAAATCAACTTACACAAAAAAGAGCATTCTTTTAATAGGTTTTTTCGTAAATATAAACTTCCACTAATTGAAAAGTATTTTTACAGAACGGATAAAGAGAAAATTAAAACTCTGCTTCTGAAAGAATTCAAAGGCTCTGATATAATAGCTGCATTTGATTTTCCAACTATCTCAGGGATGAAAGGAAAATGGGGACATATTAGTTTAATAAATAATGTTTCAAAAAAAGAAGTATCTTTGTATGATCCAAAATCATCAAAATCAATTAAGGTTTCATATGAATTACTTTCAAAAGCAATCAAAACACATGGAAGAAAAAAAAGAGCTGGATTTTGGATAATTAAAAACAAATAAATTAAAAAAAATATTGCATCAATTTCCTCTTAATCTTCCTGCTTCAAATGTTAGTATTATTCCTGTCATTCCTCCTTTTCCTGAAGTGTATGTGGTTGCTGTGTTCTGGCTGCCTACAGTCACTTTTGCTCCTGGAACGCCTCCTGGGACTGACATTCCTCCTACATAGATGTTTCCTCCTCTTTCTCTGTTGCCGAGATTGAATGGTGTTCCTGCTCTTAGGCTCATGCAGCCATAATTATAATCTCCTGTCAAAGGGCATGTTCCTGTGTCCAAAATCCTTTGTTCTATTGGATCGCCTGCTGTTATTTTTGTCTGCACAACAACATTAGGGCCTCCTTCTGGCAGTCTCCTCGACAATGTTGTATAAGTTATTGTTGTTGATGCTCCTGGAAATTGCGGTCCAAGGTTTACGATGATATATCTTGAGCTTATCACCCAGTTCGCTTGCCCATTGAATGTTCCGTCTCCATTCTGGTCAACTGCTAACCTTCCTGTTGCAGCGTCATAATTGCATCTTGCTCCTGTTCCTAAGTTTGGTATTGGGTTTATGCAGTCTCCTGTTGCTGGATCATAGGGAATATGCCTTGTCCTTCCGCTCAGGTCCCTTAATTCTAGCTGATTATTAGTCGTGTCTGCTCCTTTGAACTGGTAGACTTTCACTTTTGCTCTGTCGCTGTTTGGCCTGTCGTTCAGTATGAAATAATCTAGTTGGTTGATCCAGTGCGCTCCTGCTCCTTGTTCTACCCACCACATTCCTTGCGTTGGGCTTTTTCCTGGCATTAACGATCCGCCTTGTGAATAGAACAATGGCACTTTTCTGTATCCTTCTCCATTGATGTATAGTTGTCTGGGTCCTGCGTGTTTTATCTTGAATTCAGCATCTGGAACTGTAACATCTCCTGTTATTATGTTCAGCACAGCTCCTCCGACTGGTGAGCTTGCTCCGCTCATTCCTAAGAAGCACAGGTCAAAGTTTGGGTTGAGTATGTGATAACCTAATCTTTGTGATGCGCAGGTGTTCTTTGGGATCAATAATTCTCCTGTTATTCCTTCGCATCTGAATCTCATTGTTATTGAGTTCAGCACAAATCTGTTCATGCTTATCTTTGAGCCTATCATCTGAAGGTCTATGTTTACATCTACGCCATTTATCTTGACTCCGAATGTTGTGAACTTGTTGTCATAAGGGTTGTCTCTTAGGACTATGTTTCCTCCTTCACCCATGAGCCTTAATTCAAGTATGCCGTTTGGAGCGTTTGCAGTAATCACAGCAGAAGCAAAAGAATACACTCCCCCTAAAAGCAGTATCTTTTCGTTCTCATAATCAATTAGTTCTCCTCTGCCATCAATTTTTGACCTTAATCCTGATTCAAAATCCATCCTGTATTGCATCCAGACATCGTTGGATCCTCCTGAACAGAATAATGTCTCTTTTGGCGATTCTCCTATCTCTCTATAATCTGTCCTGAAGTCTGAACTCAACCCCTGAAATCCTGGAACATTGAATTGTATGCTGTTTGTGTAGGCTGTCCGTCCTTCTCCTGTCTGGACATATCCTCTTGCTAATCCTGATATTGTTGCTTCACTTATTCCTGGAACATATTGTCCAAGCCTTCCTCCGAAAGGCAGGCTTATGAGTATTGTTTTTGGCGCAGTTGTTGTCGGCGGGCTTATAATCATTGGTTCTGTGAATTGTGAGACGTCAAGCAAAGAAAACATCGCAATCATTGAAATCACAGCAATAAGTCCGAAAGAAAGCAAGGGCATGTGTTTTTTCATTTTATCACCAAGTCTTTTTTTAGAGAATAAA
>CAYPUD010000067.1:0-5085 GCA_964413955.1 uncultured Methanosarcinales archaeon | reverse complement strand
AAATAGGACTTTAACGATCAAAGCACTAACAACAACTACAACTTCGCATGGCGGAGGGGGCAGAGATAGAGGGTACTTCGCACCATTACAGCAGAAGCAAGAAGCGACAGACTATAAAGTCCAAGTCAAAAAAGACACATGGTCAACTTTCAGCTTCAAAGGAGTGATGGCAATAACAGACATACTGTTGACTGCAAAAGAGACGCTGCATTATCCCAAGATAACAATAAAAATATCAGAGAATCCGCCAGAGCATATCAAAGATGCAGAAGTCTATCAATATAACGAAGCAATACTAGAAAATTTTGATGACTCACAGATAAAAGAAGTCACAATAAGGTTCAAGATACCAAAAGCATGGCTGCAAGACAAGCACGCGCAACCAAAAGACATAGTCCTGAAACGACTGCAAAAGACATGGGTTGACTTGCAGACAACATTCACAGATTTTGACGGAGAAGATTATAATTTCAAAGCAGACAGCCCGGGGCTGAGCTATTTTGCGATAACGATAGAAAAACAGACAACACAGGCAGCAGAGGATAATTATTCTGACGGAAACAAGAAAGAGGTAGGTGAAGAGAACACGAACGCAATGAGCCAGGCCTATATGCATAGGACAAGCAACAATATAATAGACTCAAACCTCAAAAGATACATAGCACCAAAGAAGAAAACCAACAAGATAGGACTTTATATTCTGCTGATAATCATTGCCTTGCTCGTCTGGGCAGCATGGGTGAAATACATGACACATAAGAAAAGCAGACAGAAGTGATGGGTGACAGCAAGAGGATGAAAAAGAAAAGAGCGAAAAAATAAAATACTGCTAAAATTCTACAAAATTCAACTGATCAGAACCCAATACTATCCAGAATACTTTCTTTCCTGAAAAATTCCAAGTCATCATACTCCTGGCCAGTGCCAAGATACAAAATAGGCTTCTTAGTCACGTAACTGACGCTGATAGCAGCACCTCCTTTGTCATCAACATCAGCTTTAGAAAGGATAATACCGTCAATGCCCACAGCATCATCAAACTTCTTGGCCTGCTCAGTGCAATCATTTCCAGTAATGCTCTCACCAACAAAAATCTTAAGATCAGGCTTTGCAACTCTGATTATCTTGGACAATTCCTCCATGAGATTGACATTACTATGAATCCTTCCAGCAGTATCAATAAGCACAACATCCTTGCCAGTAGACTCAGCATGCTTGACAGCATCAAAAGCGACAGCAGCAGGGTCAGAACCATAATCATGCCTGATAAGCTTAACGCCGAGATTATTAGCATGCAATTGCAACTGATCAATTGCAGCAGCGCGGAACGTATCTGCAGCAGCCATAACAACACTCAGACCATTCTTTTGCAAAAGATTCGCGACCTTAGCGATAGTCGTTGTCTTACCAGAACCATTGATGCCAACAAAACAGATCACAAAAGGCCGCTTCTCAGAATGCTTGATATGATCGACAAGATCAAAGTTAGGAAAGAACAAGTCCTCAATGCTGTATCTTAAACTGGAGATAATGATCTCCTCAATCTTACCCTTTGGCAAAGGCTTCTCCACAATATTCCTCTTTAGGTCAGACTTTATCTTCTCAATAACTTCAATAGCAGTATTGTTCTCAAGCAAGGCAAGCTCCAGATCCCAGAACAATTCATCAAACTTTCCTTCGCTGATCTTCTTAGTGGTGAGGGCGTGTTTCAGCTTCCTGAAAAAACCTTTAGGCTTTTCCTCATCAAAAACAGGCCTTTCCTTATGCTTAGGCTTGCTTTCAACAACAGCAGCTTTAGCGGCTTCTTTTGCTTTTGTCCTTTCTTCTTCAGCAACTTCCTCAAGAATCTCTTCAGCAGACAATTTCTCTTCGACAACACCCTCAGCGCTTTTCTCAGTTTTCGCTTCCTTCCGGAGTTCGCTAACTTCTGACTTAGCTTCTTCTTTTTCTGCACTCACTTCAACAGCTTTCTTTTTCTCAACCTTTTCTTCTTCAGAAATCTTTTCCTCAGAGATTCTTTTTTCCTCGCCTTTTTTCTGCTCAGCCTTTTCAGCAGTTGTCTCTTCAACCTTAAGTTCAGCAGGCTTGACAGGCTCTTTCTTTTTAGGAGCAGGTTCAACAACTTCGCTTTTTCTCTTAGTTTCTGAACCTTCACCCTTCAGTTCAACTTCTTTTTTAGATCCAGATACTTCTGTCTTGACAGGCTCTTTAGTTTTAGCTTCAACTTTCTCCTCAACTTCAACAATCTCTTCCTTAATCTCAGCCTCTTCATCAACCTTCTTGCTGAACTTGCCCACAACCTGTTTCAGCTTCTTCTTAAGAAATCCAAACATTTTCACAACTTCTTAAACTCCTCCTGGAGCTTTTTAGCTTTGATAGTCAACTCATCCAACTTTAACGTCAATTCATCCTGAAGAGACCGCAATTCAGAACTCTGAGCCTGCAGAATGCCCTTGGCCTGATCAACAGTCTTCTCAACAACAGTGCCGCTGCCAACATTCAGAAGCACTTTCTTAGTATCAACAATCTTTGCCTTGACAAAAATGCCAGGAGTCAACATGCAATTGATATCAGAACCCTTCTCGACATGCTTCAGCTCATCAAGACTCTGCAAGACAACTTCAACATCCAAAAGCTGCTGATTCAAGGATTCTATCTGCTGCTGAAGCTGCCTGATACTGGCATCAGCATTGTATAATTCAGTATATTTCTGCTGCAAAAGCTGCTCCCTCTTACTATCAGTATTTTTAGCCATCCTTTTCAAGCTTTTTCAGAAGTTCCTTTAAAAAACCTTCGTATTCAATCCCGCTCTTGAAGAACTTAAAAGGGATCTGGTCGAGAATTTCAGCCTTATCTTCCTTAAACTCCTTTAAAGTCTTTTTCACAAGAGCCACAAGAAACTCCTTCTCGTTCTCAGTCAGCATTATTCACACCTCCTTTTGTTATGAAAATATCACCAAAATGAACCTCTTGCTTAAGATTGACCTTGCCATCATTGCTCAAATGCAGCAAAGGAAGAAAAGTAAGAACAATATCTTTTCTGGATTTTTCAACGAGCAGATCAACAAACTTAAGCTGGCCTTTGACAGCAATAAGCCTGTCAATCCTTTGGCTCAACTCAACAATAGCCTCGCCGATGTCAAAACCTTTCTCAGGAGGAGCAACGTGAGGCCTAGTATTTCTCAAAATCCTTCTTTGCTTCACTTCTAACGCTTTCTCTAAAGCCTTAACAAGGTCAAAAACACTAACCTTTCTTTTTCTTGGCTGAGGCAGCCGCGGGAGAAGTCGGAAATCCAGCTTTTCTTTAGGAACTTCCTCACCCTGAGCCAATTCATTGGAAAGCTCGTCATAAAACTCCTCCTCACTCACTTCAGAGCCAGCAATAAGCCTGTCAAACTCATCCAGATCATCACCAATAAGCTTGTTAGACTTAAGGCGAAGCAAAATAGAAGCAGCCAAGACGACCTTTCCAGAGACCTTAAGATTCTGTTCCTTCATCTTTTTCAGCCGCTCAATATATTTCTGAGCAAGCAAAGAGACATCAACATCCCACGGATCAAGACCCTCTTTTCTGATAAGGTCAAGAATCATAGACTTCCAGCTAATCTCATCCTTTTCAACAAGCAAACTGAAAATTTTTTCATACATACGACCAGACTAATAAAGAAGAGTTTATAAATATAATGATGTTTTTTTTAACATATAACAGCGACTCAACAACAGAAAAAAAATAAGACCCCGAAAAGATAAGAAAAAGAGGAATAACAAAAAGCGAACAATCATCAAAATCTGGAGATCCAAAATAACAAGAAAAAAGAGATGATCCAATTGCAAGACAATTCAGGACAGTTCAGATCAAACATAAAGAAGATGTATATCTTCAAATTCTTAGTCAGCCTGCATTTCTTCTCAGCGGTGCTGATGCCATTCTTTCTTGAATGGGGAAAAATAAGCTACACAAAAATAATGATATTACAGTCATTCTTCACAATATCAGTGTTCTTATTAGAAGTTCCAACAGGGGCAGTGGCAGATTACTTAGGAAGGAAGACATCATTGATATTTGCAGTCATAGCAGCAATGGCAGGAGCAATAGTCTATACAGCATATCCTAGCTTTTACTTATTCATGGCAGGAGAGTTTTTATTTGCACTCTCAGCTTCACTCACTTCAGGAGCGGATCAGGCACTAGTGTATGACAGCCTGAAAAAAATAAAACAGGAGAAAAAGTCAAAAAAGGTATTTGGCAGGTTTAGCAGCTTTGAGATGATAGGAATGGTTACAGGAGCGCCAATAGGAAGCATAATAGCAGCAACAATGGGTGTAAGGTATCCTTTACTGCTGATAACAATCCCTTTAACAATAGCATTACTAATATCATTCACATTCAAAGAGCCAAAGACAAAAAAGAAAATAGAGTCAAGGAGATACATAGAGTATTTGTTTAGAGGGGTAAAATATTTCAAAAGGCACAGGATCCTAAAGATACTGGCATTTGACAGGATCTCAATAGCAGTCCTTGTCTTTTTTGTAGTGTGGGCATACCAACTCAAGCTGATGCAGATAAAAGTGCCAGTTGTCTATTTTGGACTGGTGCATGCAATAGCAATAACAGGAATACAGATACCATTTATGAACAGCTTTGAAAAACTGGAAAAAATCTTTGGCGGCAAGAAGAAATACCTGTTATGGAGCGCAATAATATCTGGAATAGCATTCATCTTATTAGGACTGAGCAGAACAGTCTGGATGGTGGTAATTCTGCTGATGGCCATAACTGGGTTTGGAATGACAAGATTTGTATTGTTCCAGAATTACCTCAACAAGCATATTAAGTCAGAAAATAGGGCAACAGTGCTATCAACAATATCGATGGCAGACAGGCTAATGAGAGCATTGCTCTATCCCCTAATAGGATTATTGGTAGAGTGGTCATTGAATTACACCCTGATGATCCTAGGAGTATTGATAATCATCTTTGCGCTTATCTCAAGGGTCAGAGAAGAGCATCTGATAGATTGAAATTCATTAGGAGAGAGTGTTGGACTGAGCAATTCTTGACAGTCCTGATATGTTGAGTTCTGA
>CAYPUD010000066.1:0-5118 GCA_964413955.1 uncultured Methanosarcinales archaeon | reverse complement strand
GCGATTCCCCTTTCAGAAGAAAACAACCACAAATATCAGTCCGCGTGCAAGCAGCACGCCTCTTGTTCACTCCAAGAGACTTATGCTTCTACCATTAACTCTCTTTCGCGCGGCGTATGCACTAACGCTATTAAGTTGACTTGGCCCTATTTAAGAAACATTTAAAAATTATTCTTCCTTTTATTGAATAAAAGAGGTAAACTATGAAGATAAGATATTTGTTGTTAATATTGCTGGCCTTGTCAATTTTGTTCTTGGTTGGCTGTCAGAAATATGGATTGGCTGTTGAATTCCCTAAGAATTATTCTATCAAGAGCGATCTGATGTGCAAAGCGGATCAGCCTGAAGGATTTTCCATTCCTTCAACAAAAGCTCTGGTTTTAAAGGATGGCAAACTGGATCTTTCCTTGGCTGACCATAAGGATTTTCAGTTCAAGTTTGACAAGTTTAATCTTGATGTTATCGCTGGAACGTTCAATGAGAAGCCTTTTCAGAGGTTTGTGATCTTTGAACCAAAAGACTCAAACAATGATTTTTCTGTCGTGATGGAATTAAATACTGATGGGCAGATTATGAGGGAGGTCATCATTCAAAAAAGAGATGGCAAGATTATCGAGAAGAAGGAGTTCATTTTTGAGAGATGAGGATAAGTTTAAGATGAGAAAGATCAGCAGAACTCAGCAAGTTTTGATTGATTATGCGACTCTTACAAGATCTTTGGAAGTTAACGAGAGATTAAAACTGATACTTTTTGTTACTGGAGCTAAGCCAGTCACTTATATCATGCTTAAGGTCTTTCCTGAAGAGCCTGATGAAGCGATCACTTTTGAAAGGTTGTTGAAAGAAGCTGGTTTTATCTTCGATAAAAGCGAGCCAAAGACTTTCGAGGAGATTTCTGTTGTTAAGGGTAAAGAGGTCAGATGGGACATCAAAGGTGTCTGGATTGGTTATGACTTGTTCCATACTAAAGAGCAAAGACAGTTGTTCAGGAAGTATATCTCTCTTTCTGACAAAGGCAAGCATGTCTTAGCAGACAGGTTAGCTGGAAAATTATACGATTACCCAAAAGATTGTGTGGAGAATTTTATCAGATTTAATAAGAATCCAGACTTGATCGCTAAGAAATTCAGTTATTATGAGTATTATAAATTTGTTCATGATTGTGATAGAAAATTTCCTTTCACTCAGCACCAACCCCATTCCTTAAAGTGCAGAAGCACAATAGCGATGAATAAGCGTTATAGGGAAGCTGTCAAAAGATTCGCGCCTGACTTTTATAGGAATTTCACCAGAAAAAGGACTTACAAAGCAGATATTGTCGCTGATGTGATAAATGACGTGATGCATGAAGATTCTTTGACTAAAGAAAACAGGAGCATCTGGCCAGTCAAGGATGGGCAAGACATAATTTTTATCACCCTTAAGCCTGTGGAGAGTAAGTTTTGGCTAATAAGCCATCTGGTAAAAAAGTGTGTTGATCGCGGCACAGTCTTCCCTGCAAGGATCACTATGCAGTATGATTTTGCAGTCATTGAATTAGGCAAACCTAAGAGTCAGGTCGGTGAGCTGTTCCATGAGAGAAAGTTTCCTTTACAGGCAGAGAAATGACTAATGCCATATATTATTCATCTTTAATCTGGAACTATGTCTGCTGTTTTACAAATATTAACTATCTTTAGAACTTTATCTTGAACTTCCCTATCTTGATTCCTTTCCTCAACCTTGAGAAGAACCCTTCTTTCTTTTCTTCTTTTCTGACTATGCCATAACTCATGTCTAAGTACTTGTTCATTGTCTTGGAATTCTGCACGCCAACCAAGCCTATTGGATAAGCATAGCCAGGGCCTCTGATTATGAATGTCGGAACTCCTCTGACGCCGAATTTTCTTGCCTTCCTGCTGCCTTCATGGGTCGCTGTGGATAACTCTTTAAGGATAAAATCATCCCTCTCTTTCTTAAACTGGTGAATAAAATTCTTTGCAGCAGGACAGTGCGGACAAGTCGGTGAAGTGAACAGATAAACAATCGCTTTTTCCATATTAGCCTCTTTTAATCTGTTGTTTTAGAGTTTCCAGCCTTCTCTGGCTAATTGCATGAATTTCATTCTTTCCTCTTCGTTCATCTCTGTTATCTCAATTTTTGCTTTCTTGCCTGATTTCTCGATCGGCTCCTTTATCAGGCTTATCAACAGGTCTTTTATAGGAACATTAAGGAATGGCAAGTTCAGGGTCACTGAGACTTCATCGTCCTCAACCTTGATGTCTTTTATCATACCTAACTTGATAAGGCTATTGTCTATTTCAGGATGCATCACTTTGCTGAGAGCGTCCTCAATTTCTTTCTTTGTGTCTATCATTTTAGTCTGAAATAGCATGGGTTATTTAAATGTTTAATGGAATTGGGAGTAAAACTGGCTGTTTTTTTTCACTTTTAATCCTCAATCTATGTTAAATTCTTCCTATGTTCTTTCTTGCAACTGAAAGATCTCTCAGAAAGGTTTCACTAACAATCTGCTGATTTCTGGTTCTCTTTCAAAAAGCTGTTCTCTTTCAGAAAGGCTCTCTCTTAAGGTCCTGCTAATTACCAGACTTTTTATCTTCAGGGAATACTTTCTTTCCATAACGCCTGCCAATTGCTCTGCGATTCTTCTTTCAGAAACGACTTCCTCGCTATCAAATCTGCCTTCAACTCTGCGATTTTTTTCCATGGTAAAGTCAACGGTAGTATGCCTATGCTGTCTGGCAATGGCTTTACTTGATTTTTTTCAGCATAAATTTATTCAGTTTAAAACAACCTTCTGCCCATTTTTTTTGCTTAAGAGAAATTCTGCCAATAATTCTAAGATTTTTCTTTCAGAAGAAAACTACTATAATAATCAGTTTGCGCGCAAACAGCGCGCCTCTTGTTTAACTAAAGAGTTTTCTGCTGTTACTTTTCACAGCATCAAGGACGCCTAATTTTCAGCCCAAGAGACTTATGCTTCTGCCCTCAACATCTCTCGCGCAACATAGGCACTAACTCATTTAAATTGACGTGGCCTTTTTTGAGTTAATTTTATAAAATCTTAAAAGAAACATTGTTGTTATGGAAAACGCTGCAGGAGTCCGTTTCATCCTCAAGTATGGGCTTGTGATCATTATAGTCCTGGCAGTCATCATCCTGGCTAACAAAGCAGGGGTTTTTGATTCTCTTTTCGCTCATGAAGGCTGCAAGGTTCGTTCAGGTTTTGATTGCATCAGTTTTAGCGCTCACAAGGATGGTGTCAATATCATCCTTCAGAACTTGCATGATTACACTGTTTTTGTTTCAAGCATTAGGTTTAGGGATTGTTTTTTCTCTGGCAGGTATGCTTTGAACCCTGGAATCACGCATTCTTTTCAGCTCAGGGATTGCATCATTGATGGCAAGATCAAGGATTTTTTGACGATTGAATTTTTCAGCCCTGATAATGTTCTTCATCAGGTCAATGGAAGTCTGGTGGTGAGGGTCAGATGAATTTTATTGAGAAACAAAGAAAGATGGATTTGTTGATGAAAGTTGGAATTCTTATTTTGATTATCCTTGCGCTGATTGCTGCGATCGCTTTTTTTATCGCAACAAAGAATGTCGGAAAGGCTATTTTCATGAACGCAACGATCTAATTGCATCGCAATAGTTTTTCTTTCTCTTTCTTGTTCTTCTGTTTGTTTTGATCTCAATCTAATAAAATCTTCATAAAATCATTAAAGAATAGTCAAAAAGAAAAAAAAGTCTTGTCCTGCAGCCTATGATTATTTCTTTTTCTCTCCTGCTTTTGCCCCGCCTGCTGCTGGCTTGGCAGCTCCGCCCGCGGCTTCTGCCGGCAGTAATTCTTCAATAATTTGCGCAGGTATTCTTGCATCAACTAATTTTGCTTTGATCGTCGCTCTTGTCTGGTTCTTGTTCTTGTCGATTATTTCTTTTGCCTTTGCTGTGAATTCTGCTTTCTTCCTGTCAAGCTCTTCCTGCAGTTTCTTTCTCTTCTCCTCAAGCTCTTTCAATGCTTCTGCTGAAAGTTCAGTTTTTCCAGTTGCGATTTTCTCTTTGAACATACCCTCATTTATTTTTGCTATCGCGTCTCTGGCATCCATCCCCTCCACCATCACACCCATGCTGTCGCATGTTCCGATGACTTCCTTTACTTTTGAGAAGAGGTCCACTCCAAGGGTGGCGTCTGCTTTCATCTTTGCTATCTTGATTATTTGCTCTATTCTCACATCTGCAATCTTTCCTGTGTTTGGTGTTCCTGATCCTTTTTCGATGTGCGCTTCTTTCTTGATAAGTTCGCTAGTGGGTGGTGTTCCGACTGTAATCTCAAATTCTTTTGTATCCTCATCCACTATGACTTTGACAGGCACTTGCATCTTCTTGAATTCTGCTGTTTTTTTGTTTATCTCTGCAACTACTTGGCCTATATTGACTCCTAAAGGCCCTAATGCAGGCCCTAGTGGTGGCGCTGCTGTTGCCTTTCCGCCTTCTATCAGAACTTCCACTGTTTTTTTTGCCATGTTTCTTGTGTTTTTTTTGGTTTATTTTTAAGTTTTTTCTTTTATTCTTATTTTTTAGGACTCTTGATCTTCTTCTGAGCTTTCTCTCCTGATAACTTTCACTGCGTCCATCTTAACTGTGATTGGTATCGGGACTGCTGCTCCTAATAGCTCAACAACTACTTCCTCCTTGTTCTTATCTATCCTTGTGATCTTTGCTTGTTCTCTCTTGAACGGTCCTGCGATTATCTCCACTATATCGCTTTTTCTTATGTTCATCTCTCTCTTGACTTGTTCAAGCATATGTTCTATCTCTGAGTATTCTATCTCTTTTGGTAGGATTCCTCTTGCGTAAGGGACATTGAATGCTGCTTGTTCTGCTGCTGGCTTATTTTCTGCTTCCAGAAATATGTATCCTCTTAGTCCGTGCGGCCTGATGACTGCATACACGTTAAGTTTTTTCTTTTTTACATTGCTGACTAAGAAGTCCATCACCTGGTCTTCTCTGTTCGCAGTGGTTCTCAAAGCGTATATGTGTGTCTTCTTTTCAGCCTCTGGCTTTTCTTCTTTGGTTTGATCACTCATTGTATTTCTCCAAAATAGAAGATAAAAC
>CAYPUD010000065.1:0-5154 GCA_964413955.1 uncultured Methanosarcinales archaeon | reverse complement strand
ATAAGTAGAAAATATTTTAAATCTTGATTTTCTTTCAATCTTTATGAAACGTGTCAATTCTATTAAATATCTCCTGTTGGGCAAGTTAGAGCAAGCTGTGCCAGGAGTTGATTTTGATTTGGTTGGTGAAGGGGGCTTAGGTTACATATTTTCTGGTGAGTATGATGGTAAAAAGGCCATCTTTAAGGTCTTCAAGAACACTGACTTCGTTGATGAGCTTCCTTTTAAGAAAGAAAATGTCGGATTGACTGAGATTAAGCATCCTTATCTTATGGATGTTTTTGATGTCTTGCCGCAGGACATTATTGTCTCAGAACCTTGCGGAAGTGTCAGTCTTGCTGACAGGATTTTGTATGATTCAAGGGTTTCTTTAGAGAAGAATCTTGTGGCTTTTGGAAAGGTCTTGTCTGCAGTGAAATATTTGTCTGATAATAATCTTGCTCACACTGATCTGAAGCCAGAGAATATCTTGTTTAAAAAATATGATAATAAGCCGAAAATCATTGATTTTGACACTATGAAAAAAACGGATAAGATAATTTCGTATGATATCATCTTTTGCACCCTGAAATTTGCTGCTCCTGAAGTTGTAACTGGTTTTGTTAGTGAGAAATCTGATGTTTTCAGTTTAGGCTCGATCTTATACTCCATCCTGCATAAGAAAGCGCCTTTTGAAGAACAATTGACTAAGAAGTCAGGAGAGGACGGAGATGATAGGCGCAAAAAATATTATGAGCTGTTAAATAAAGAACCTCCTTATTTAGGAAATTACCTTGTCAACAATGATATTATGAGAGATTTGGTAAATGGTATGCGAATGGTTGACCTCAATAAAAGGGTCAGTATTGATGATGCGATTAGCATGTTCTATTCAGCAATCCCTGACTACTTAAAGAGCCATCTTGAAGAGAAACAAGCATTTTAGGCTTTGCAGAATCATGTTGAGTTTGGTTCAGTCTGAGTAAAGAGAACGTCAAATATCCAGTTCTTCCACTTCTTTTGCATGCTGTTGTATGAATTCTCTTCTTGGCTCTACCTCATCCCCCATCAGCACTTTGAAGATCTCATCAGCAATAATGGCGTCCTCTATTTCAATCCTTTTCAGCATCCTGGTTGATGGGTCCATTGTGGTTTCCCATAATTGTTTAGGGTTCATCTCTCCAAGACCTTTATATCTTTGGATGTTCACAGGCTCTCCCAATTCTTCTATCGCTTTATTTTTTTCTTCCTCTGTGTAGACATAGACTGATTTCTTACCTTTTGTTATCTTATACAGGGGGGGCATCGCAATATATATCTTTCCAGCTTCTATCAATGGCTTCATGTGCCTGAAAAAGAATGTCAATAGCAGGCAGGCTATGTGATTTCCATCAACGTCCGCATCTGTCATGATTATTATCTTGTCATACCTCAATTTTTCGATGTTGAACTCGTCGCCGATGCCTGTCCCGACAGCTGTTATTATCGTCAGGATCTCCTCATTCTTCAGGACTTTGATCAGTCTTGCTTTCTCGACGTTTATTATCTTTCCTCTCAAAGGCAGGATTGCCTGGAATTCTCTGTTCCTGCCTTGCTTTGCGCTGCCGCCTGCGCTGTCTCCTTCAACAAGAAACAGCTCTGTCTTTGACCTGTCTTTGCTTGAGCAATCCGCAAGTTTTCCTGGAAGCATCGCGCTTTCAAAGACGCTCTTCCTCCTCACTAACTCGCGCGCTCTTCTTGCGGCTTCTCTGGCTCTCGCTGCTTCTATGCATTTTTTCAGTATTGATCTTGCATCAGTTGGGTTCTCTTCAAAATAAGTGTTCAGCTTCTCAGTCACGATGCTGTCCACGATTCCTTTCACTTCTGAATTGCCTAGTTTTGTCTTGGTCTGCCCTTCAAATTGCGGCTCAGGCACTTTTACTGAGACTATGGCAGTCAGCCCTTCCTTGAAGTCATCGCTAGTGAGCTTCACTTTTGCATCGACCAGCTTGTGTTTTTCTGCATAGCTTTTCAGGGATCTTGTCAGTGCTGTCTTGAATCCTGTCAGATGCGTCCCGCCCTCGTGCGTATTGATGTTATTCACGAAACTGAACACTTTTTCCCTGAAGTCTGTTATGTATTGCAGGGCCACTTCTACACTCACTTGATTCTTTTCTTTCTCGATATAGATTACTTTTGAGACTGGTGTTTGTCCTTTATTTAGGAATTTGATGAATTCTTTGATGCCTCCCTCATAATGGAACTCTTCTTTTTTGTCAGAGCGTTCGTCAATAAGGATTATTCTGACTCCTTTGTTCAGGAAAGCAAGCTCCCTTAGCCTTGAAGATAATATTGAATAGCTCCATTCTGTTGTCTCAAACACCTTTGGATCTGGTTTGAAGCTGATCTTTGTGCCTGTCTCGCCTGTCTCGCCGATTATTTTTACTGGTTCGACTGGTGTTCCTCTGTCAAATTCCTGATACCATATCTTGCCTTCTCTTTTTACTTCTGCTTTGAGTCTTTCGCTGAGAGCATTCACTACAGAAATCCCTACGCCATGCAGCCCTCCGCTGACCTTGTATGCCCCTTTCTCGAACTTGCCTCCTGCGTGGAGGACTGTCATCACGACTGTCAAAGCAGACTTATTTTCATATTTTGGATGAGGCCCTACTGGAATGCCTCTCCCATTATCTTCAACTGATAAAAAGCCGTCCTTATGGATGATGACTTTCACTCTTGTCGCATGCCCTGCCAGCACTTCGTCTATTGCATTATCCACTGCTTCCCACGCAAGATGGTGCAGGCCGTTGATGTCTGTTGAGCCGATGAACATGCCTGGCCTTTTCCTGACTGGCTCAAGTCCTTCAAGAACTTGTATAGCTTCAGCACCATACTCTTTTTTCTTTTCTCCTTCACTCATGTTTTTTTCCTTTTTATCGTCTATAAAATTCGATTTTTTACATCTATTCAGAATGTGATTTGGTTTATAAAGCTTTCGATTTACAGATTTACAGTATCAAGGTAATCTAACGAAAAAATATATAGGTTTTTTCAGAAAAAAAACAGTAAAAAGAAAAAAAATCAGCTCAAGCCTCATAAAGCCTTACTTCAAGGAAAGAGTCTTTCTTTTCTTGGGCAGTTGCTTCACCTTTGGAATATCCAATTTAAGGACTCCATTAGTAAACTTTGCTTTTGCCTTGTTTGGATCAACAATTGCTGGCAGGCTGAATGCCCTGTAGAACTTTCCTGTTGAGATTTCCTTCCTGTAGAAGCCTTTTTTCTTTTCTTCTTTCTCTTTCTTAGTTTCTGCGCTGATCTCTACCCTGTCTTCTTCTATGTTTATTTTTATGTCTTTCTTGTCCACTCCAGGCAGTTCTGCAATCACTTCAATCTCTTTTTTCTTGTCCTTGATATCTATTGCAGGCTCTCTGAAATCTTTTTTAGTGGCTAGTGCTGCTTTGCCTCTGGTCCAGAAGTCCTCAAAAGTCTTTTCCATCTCTTTTCTGAATTTGTTTATTTGCTCAAACGGATCCCATAGTTCGTTTGCCATATTATCACCTCTTATAAAAAGGAATATTCCTTAAATTTAAAAATGTTCCTGATTTTAGATTTTGGGTTAAGTCAGCTCAGTGTGAATACGCTTTTTGAAAACGCAGGACCAGAAAGATTATTGCTGCAAAGCCGATGATCGAAATGAATGTTAATGGCCAATTGACTTTCCCTGTGACTAAAAGGCTCATCAATCCTGACATGAAAAAAAGGAACAGCGCTGCTAAGCAGATTCCCTTAACTTTTTTGAGATCCATTTTCTCCTCTTATCTGATCGATGAACATGCAATATTCCCTGACTCTCTCTGAAATTGGCTCTATATAGAACTTTTTGATCTTTTCATCAAAAATCTCTTGCAAAGTATTGCCTTCGCAGAGCTGATACTGTTTGCCTCTCTTTTCGATGATCATCAGATTTCTCAGCCTTCTCAGTTGGCGCGCGATATTGGTTGAGGATGCTCCCTTGGACTCTTTGCTATTTTCCTGTCTTAACCACAACACTCTTTCTTCTATTTCTTTGCGGTCCAGAGGCTGTTCTGATCTTATTATCGCAAATAGGATATCAACAATTATGTCCCTCTCATCTCCTGGCTGCAATAAGCCTAAGCTCAGGCATAATTTTCTGACAAGTTCCCTGCCAGACAACTTAAATGGCTTTTCATATTTCCTTAAAGTGATCTCAGAAAGTGGGGTCTCTCTTATTTTGCGCATTTTAGCTGAACAGTTCTTTGAACCAGCTCCAGAATCTGGCAAAGAAGCCTTGGCGCGCAACTGCTGTGCTGTCTGTTTCAGGACTGTTTTCTTCTGTAGTGTTGCTTGTTTCATCGATTGTGGCATTTATCTGCTCAGGCTCTGCTGAATCATTCTCTTCAGGTTTTTCTGTTTCATTTTCTGGCTCGTTCTTCTCTGCTTCAACCGGGCTTATGCTCTCTTTCTTCACGCACTTGCATCCTTCGACACACACACCCACATGACCATCCGGAAGGTTGCATAATGTGTTTGGAGGATCGCATTCTTCCATTCTTTGCAGTTTGCCATCACCGCATACAGCCATTCCTTCTGGCGTTTCATTAGTCTGATTGTAAGAAGGATCATAATCTTCAGGCACTCCTGTCACTATGTCGCATAAGCAGGTTGCTGGGTTGCAGGTGAGATTCAATCCTATCTCTTTTCCAAACTCAGGGCAAAAGTCTTCTTCAGATGTTCCGTCACACATCTCAACCCCTTCTCTTCTGTTATTTCCACAGAACGCTTTGTTAACAAAAGGGACGCAGACACATTCTTTCTCAAAACAGCCTGTATCTATTTTCAGAAGCTCTGCCATCTTGTCGCATTTGTCTGACTCAACGCCTTTCTCGCACATCTCAAACTTGTCCAATACTCCATCTCCGCAGCGTATTTTTGTTATGTCTCTTGAAATCTGAGCTGAGACTAAGACAGATAATGACAGGACAAGAATAATCATGATTGCTATTTTCTTTTTCATGCTAAGTTTAAGTTGTTTGAAATATAAAAAGCTTTTTGATTTAATTACCTGCATCCTTAATTTTTTTCTCTGAATGACCTGCTATTTAAGAGTTAAGTCAAGTTATGTGTGCCTATGCCGCCAAGCGCAGTTCTCAGGTGATTTTTTTGTTTAACTTTATT
>CAYPUD010000064.1:0-5277 GCA_964413955.1 uncultured Methanosarcinales archaeon | reverse complement strand
AGAAGAATATCATGACTCTCTTGTCTTTTATCTTCTCTTCAGAGCTGTTCTTATGCTTGACTGCGGGAGCAAGGATGTCTATTTTTATCGCTTCTGCTCCTACTTTTTCTTTGATCTTCTCTTCCCAGTCTTTTAGCATTTCTTTTAGCTCATCATCAACCTGCACATACAGCCTTATCCTGTCCTGTTTTTCCAGCCCTGCTTTCTTTCTTAGTGCTTGCACTCTTCTCATTATCTCTCTCGCATACCCTTCTGCCAGCAGCTCGTCGTTTGTTGTTGTGTCAATGTAGACTGTTCCTGTCCTGAAATCAACCCCCACCATATTCTCTGGGGATTCTTTTATTATCTCTAAATGTGTCTTACCTATCTCTATTTCTTTGTCTTCAATGTCCATCACGACTCTTCCTTGTTTGTCAAGGATATTGATGATTTCTTCATTTGTCATATCTGTAAGGCAGCTGATTATCTTGTCTTTCATTGCTCCAAATTCTTTTCCTACGCTGCCCTCTTTTATCTTTACGACTTCTTTTATTTCTGGAAGTGTCTTGTTGACATGGACTTCTTTGCAGTTTGTCATCTTTTTTATTATAGCTTCAAATTTCTCTACTGCAAGGAACGCTTTATCATTCCTCGTCAGAACTTTGATCTTTTGAATAGGCCATCTTAAGCTGATTTTTGCTTTTTCTCTCGCGGCGAGCGCTGCTTGAACGATATTACTGGCAATTTCAAATTGTTCTTCAAGTTCTGTGTCAATCCATTTCTCTTTTGTTTTTGGCCATTCGTTAAGATGGACTGATTCTTCTTTCATTCCAAATTCTTCTCTTAGGTTTTGCCAGATCTGTTCTGTTATGAATGGTGTTATCGGCGCCATAAGTTTCAGGCATTGAAGATAAGTTTTTGTTATTGTGTACAGCACGACTTTCTTGTCCTCTGTGCTTCCTGTTGCTGCTTTGTCTCTCACCATCTGTATGTAATCTCTGCTTAATGTCAGGAACAGTTCTTCTGCAGTTTTTGGTGTTTCATTGATCTGGAATTTATCGAATTGTTCTGTTTGTTTCTTTATTGTTGAATTCAGTTTTGAGAAAATGAACCTTTCTTCTATGCCGAACATGTCTTCCATTATCTGTTCATCAAATTCAAGAGGATTCGCTCCGAGATCTTTCTTGAATTCAAGGTTGAGTGGGTTTGACTTGAGTTCTCTTGCAAGGTCAAGTATGAATTTGTGTATGTTCCAGAATACTGTCAGGTTTTTCAGCTTTAGCTTGCAGTCTGCATGATTATAGTTGAGGTCTAGTCCAGGGTCTGCTCCGCCTATTGAATAATACCTTAAGGTGTCTGATCCGTATGCGTCTATGACTTCTGATGGCAGGATATAATTTTGCAGTGATTTTGACATCTTTCGTCCTTGTGAGTCATTGATGAATCCATGCATGTAGACTGCTTTGTAGCTTGGTTTTTTCATGCTGACCATTGATGCTATGAACAGTAGATTGAACCACCCTCTTATCTGGTCTTTTCCTTCAAGTATGAAGTCTGCTGGCCACCATTCTTTGAATAGGTCTTCTCTTTTTGGATAATCAAGGCATGCCCAAGAGGATACTCCTGCGTCCACCCAGACATCAAGAATATCAGGTATTCTTTTCATGTCATTACCGCATGAGCATTTGATTGTGACTTTGTCTATGTCTGGGATGTGAAGGTCTTCTGGCGCTTTCTGTCCGCTTTTCTCCTCTAGTTCTTTTACAGAACCAATAACCTCATAGTTTCCGCATTTGTCGCATTTCCATATCGGCGCAGGGCAGCCCCAGTATCTTTGTCTTGTGATGCCATTGTCCCTTAAATTTTCAAGCCAGGAATCAAATTGTCTGCTTCCTGCCCAATCAGGCACCCATTTTATGTTCTTGTTCAGTGCCCGCATCTCTTCTTTCAGGTCTTCTATCTTGAAGAACCATTGTTTTGTTGTTCTGAAGATGACTGGTGATTTACATCTCCAGCAGTGAGCGTATTCATGCTCTACAGGATTCTTTGCGATCAGTATTCCTTTCTTGTCAAAATATTCAATGAATCCCTTGTCATCTTCTTTTGCGACCCAACCTTTGAATATTCCCATGCTTTCTGGGAAGCTTCCATCTTCTTTTAGGTTGTTGAATGGCGGTATCTTATTGTCATGCCCGACTTCATAGTCTTCTGGACCGCAGCCTGGAGCGCAATGCACTAATCCTGATCCTGAGCTTGCATCTACGTATTCTGAACTTAACACAACAGTGAATGCTTTTGGTGATTCTTCTTTGATCTTATCATAAGTTTCTTTCAGTTCTTCGTATAGTGGCTGTTCATATTCAAGACCCTTTAATTCTTCTCCTTTGAATGTTTCTATTATCTCGTATTTCTTTTCAACAACCCCTTGTATAAACAATCCTGCAAGTTTCCCTGCTAATATCCAGATCTCCCCATCAACCTTCGCTTTGACGTATTCTTCTTCAGGGTTTGCCATCACGGCTAAGTTAAATGGTATTGTCCAGGGTGTTGTAGTCCATATGACGAGGTATTCTTTCTCTTTTCCTTTTACTTTGAATTTGAGGAAGATTGATTCATCTGTTACTGTTTTATATTCTAACTCATGTTTTGCCAGAGCTGTTCCGCATTTTGCGCACCAGTGCATGACTTTTTTCCCTTCATACAGCCTGTTGTTATCATGCGCTTTTTTTATCAGCCACCATTCGCTTTCTATGTATGAGTTGTCTAATGTGATGTAGGGGTTGTCAAAGCCCATCCAGACTCCCATCTTCTTGAAGTCTTCTATCATCTTTTCTTTGTTTTCTATGCATAGTCTTTTGCATTCCTGTATGAATTTTGCGACTCCGAATTCTGGAATCTCATCTTTGTGCTTTATTCCCAGTTTTTTTTCGACTGCGTGCGCTGTCGGCAGGCCATGTGTGTCAAATCCTGCTCTGTCCCAAACATTGAATCCAGCCATCCTCTTGTATCTCATTAAAGAATCTCTGAGCGCTTTTCCCCAAGCAGTTCCCAGATGGACTTTTCCTGAAGTATATGGCGGTCCGTCTAAGTAATAGAATTTCTTTCCGCCTGCATTTTTTTCTTTGGCTTTCTCATAGATCTTGTTCTCTTTCCAGAAAGCCAGTATGCTTGGCTCTATTGTGTTTGGTTGGTATTGCATAATCCAGAAAAAAGGCAAGCCTTTTAAAAAATTTATTATTGCTTTTTTGGAAATGGTGCGAAAAGTCTTAAAAGTCTTAATTGCTGAGCCTCATGGTTTTTGTGTTGGTGTAAAGAGGGCTGTTGATATCTTAAGCAAGGCAGTTGATGAGTTTGGAAATGAGTTTGGAATGATCTATTGTCTGCATGAGCTTGTCCATAATCCTTTTGTTGTTGACGATTTTAGGAGAAAGGGTGTTGTTTTTGTTGAGAGCATTGAAGAAGTTCCTGATAAGAGCGTCGTTGTTTTTAGCGCGCATGGTGTGAGCCCTAAGGTAAGGAAAAGAGCTGAAGAGAAGGATCTTAAGGTTATTGATGCGACTTGCCCTCTTGTTGAGTTAGTCCACAAGAAAGTAAGAGATTATCATACAAGAGGATTCTCAATAATTTATGTTGGTAAAAAGGGTCATGTTGAGGTTGAGGGTGTTCTTGGTGAGTCTCCTTTGTTTGTTGTCAGTTCTGTTGAGGATGTTGATGGCCTGCAAGTTGGGGATGGTTTTGGCAGCAAGGGTGTTGTCTGCTTGACCCAAACGACGCTTTCTGTTGATGATACTGCTGAGATCATTCAGAAGCTGAAACAGAGATTTCCTGATATTGTTCTTGATGGGGGAATCTGTAATGCGACTCAGGAGAGGCAGGATGCTGTGAAGAAGCTTGCAAAGAAATGTGATTTAATCCTCGTCCTTGGCGCTAAGAATAGTTCTAATTCAAATAGGCTTGTTGAGGCAGCCAAAAGTCAGGGCGTTGATGCGCATCTTATTCTTGATAAGTCAAAGCTGGATAGAGATTGGTTAAAAGATGTTGACATTGTTGGGATCACATCAGGTGCAAGTTGTCCTGAGTTCTTGTTTGACGAGCTTGTTGAGGATCTGGAATCTGGACTTTGATCTTTTTGGTTTGTTCTTTCTTATTTGTAAGTTGGCCAAAAGATTTAAATAGAATTGTTTACTTTTAAACTCATATGATTATAAAAATAAACGATATTGATTTGAGAGTGCTTTGTCTCTTCACAAAAGGATACAATAAAGAGCATTATATAAGAGAAGTAGAGACGCTGCTTGGAGTGAGTTCAAGGACTGCGCTTGTGACCTTAGCAAAGCTTGAAAATCTCGGCGTGCTTGAATCAAAAAGAAAAGGAAAGATCAAGATTTACTCAATCAGAAAAGCGCCCATATCAAGAGAGTTCTTTATGTTGGTAGAGCAATATAAGAAGATTCAATTCTTAGAGAAGAACCATCTCATAAAAGAGATCCTAGATAGTTCTGATAAGTTCATGAAGGGTATTGTAATCGTATTCGGGAGTTATGCTAAAGGTCTGCAGAAAGAGGGTTCTGATCTTGACTTGTTTATTGTCGGAAAATTTGATGAGAAGAAAATAAGAAATATTGGGGATAAGTATGGGATTGATATCAACGTCAAAAGCTATCCTTCTGCTTTGTTCAGGAAAAAGATTCATGATGATTTTCTTCTCAAAGAGGTTGTTGAGAACCACATATTGATTAGTGGTGCTGAGGATTTTGTCAGGATGGTTATAAGATGGAAAAGATAAGATGGTGCTTGGATCAGAGGAATGGGCTTGAGCTTGTTGAGCCAAACGATAATCTTGGAGATGCTTACTTGGTGAAAGCTGACGAAGCGCTGGAAACTTTAAGGACATCAAAAATAAGGGACTGGCAGTTGACAACTGCATATTATGCAATATATCACAGCATTTATTCTCTGCTTATGCGGATCGGTGTCAAATGCGAAATCCATTCCTGCACGATAGAATTTGCAAAAAAATTTCTGGGAAATTATTTTTCTGAGGGAGATTTTGAGATGATAGATAAAGCGTTCTCTGCGAGGATTGACTCGCAGTATTATGTGGACAGGCAGGTGCCTGACGAAAAATATGATCTTATCATAAGGAAAACACCTCTTTTTCTCGTGAAATGCAGAAATGTTGTCATCTTGCCCGAGCATATGGAAAAGATAAGGAGTCAACTAAGATCGTTTCTGCAAAATGAAGGATAAGAATGATATTATTCATAATTTCATTTCATTGAGGGTGTTGGATGAAAA
>CAYPUD010000063.1:0-5408 GCA_964413955.1 uncultured Methanosarcinales archaeon | reverse complement strand
ACTGTTACATATTTTTCTTGTTTTGTGTATATTGCTGTTATTATTTTGTTGTTTTTTTCTACTCCTATTAGTTTCCATCCGTTTATGTTTTTTGGTAATGGTGTTTTGTTTGTTTGAAAACAAAAAGTTTATATATCAATTGATATATTAGTTGTTTTTATGCAAAAACAAATATTAAAAAATCCTTTTGTAAGATCTCCTACTTTAGGTACTGTTTTAATGGTTGAAAGAGTTATAGAAAAATATAGTGGGGAATTTAACAGGACTGAATTATGGAAGAAATTGCCTAAAAAAGTGATGTGGCAGACTTTTTTAGTTATTTTGGATTATCTTGAGAATATTAATAAAATTGCTTTTGATTGTGAAGGTAAGATTGCTTATATTTGGAATCCTGTTTTAGTTAAGAAGCTTAGAAAGATGAAGGAGATTAAAATATGATTAAACCTTCAAAAGTAGTTTTTGTTAATAAAAAATTGGAAGCTAGTTTTCATTCTTTAAAGGATAATGATCCTATTAAGAAATTTTTAATTCGCGCAATTAAGGATTTAAGAGAAAATGCTTTTTGTGGGATTCAGATTCCTAAAAGATTAATTCCTAGAGAATATTTACGTAAATATAATATTACTAACTTATGGAAGTTTGATTTACCTAAGGGCTGGAGATTATTATATACGATTACTGCTGATAATGAAGTAGAGATAATTTCTGCGATTCTTGAGTGGTTTGATCATAAGAATTATGAGCGCAGGTTTAATTATTGATGTTAAGAAGTTTCAGGTAGTTGGGTTTCTTTTAAGAGGTCTGGATAACCTTTTTTTGTTATTCTTTTATTTTTGTGCAAGCCTAGTGCGGTTATTGTTTTTTCTATTAATTTTTTATTTTCTTTTGTTAATTGGCTGTTGATTTCTATTTCTATGAAATTTCCAAGGTTTTTTATTGTGTCAAAGGTTAGGAATATGTTATTTTTTTGATAGATTTCTCTTTTTTTGTTTACAACAGTTTTGATTGTATAACCAAGAGATTTTAAAATGTTGATGATTGTTTTTTTATCTTTAACTTCTACTTCAAGTTCTTGTGTTTCAAGGTCTGATAAAACTCTATGATAGTCAAGGGATATGCTTTTATTAGTTTTATCTTCTCTGACTCTTAGATAAACCCTAGTTCCATCTTTGCAAGGTTCATTTATGATAAAATAAGTGTCAGTTTGTCTTTTCTCACTTACTCGCTTAAATCCCAGCGCTCTAGCTCTTTTTTTAAAAGGTTCTAATCTTCCGCATTTAAATTTAACTTCAAGTTCCATTATTAGTAATAATGTTGAATATTTTATAAAGTTGTTTGTGTGTATTTTCCAAACTCCAAGAATTATCAACATAAAAATCAGCAATTGAAATTACGTGGATTCATAATCCTAATGAGAATTTGCAAAAAGCTATTGAAAAGGGTCTTGAATTATGAAGTTAGTTAGAATAAAATTATCTCCTGAAGCAGAAGAAGTGCTGTTTCTAAGAAACTTTTTCCTGAGGAATACAAAAAGAAGTATGGGATTACAAATCTTTTTCGTGTTGAGCTTCCTGCTTTTTGGAGAATGTTGTACACATTAACTGATGGGAATAATGAAGTTGAGATTATTGCTTTGGTTTTGGATGTGATTGATCATAAGGTTTATGATAAAAAATTTGGGTACAAAGGAAAATAAAGAGTCTTCCCAAAAAAATAATTGAAGTTATTTTGTTTTCTTTTTTTTTCTTACTTTTTAGTTACTATTTTTGCGATAGTTTTATATAGTTTGAGAACATTCTTTATTATATGGGTGATACGACTAAGTTTTTTAGTAGGGAGCGGGAGCTCTTGTTGGAGCGTAAGGAGTTTTTGTCTAGTTTTTTGCCTGGTTGGGTTTTTGATTTTGAGTACAGTGTTGGTAGTTTTGTTGGTGTTAAGAGTGATGTTAAGGGTTTTACTAGTTTGACTGAGCGTTTGACTGGTTTGGGTGATGAGGGTGTTGATTTGTTGGCTGAGAAGATTAGTGAGGTTTATTCTTGTTTTGATTTTTTTGATGGTATTGAGTATCATGAGGGTGATGCTGTGATTGCTTTGAGTGATGATGTTGTTAAGAGTGTTCGTGCTGGTTTTAGGGCTCAGGAGTTGATTGAAAATCTTGATCCTGTTTTTGGTAATAAGTTGAGGATGCGTTTGGGTCTTGATTATGGGGTTTTTTTTCGTGCTGTTGTTGGTACTGATTATCGTAGGATTCCTGTGATTGCTGGTCCTGGTTTGAAAAAGGCTTATTTAGCTGAGGAGTTGAGTGTTCCTGGACAGGTTTGTTTGAGTGAGGAGTGTGCTGGTTTGTTTAAAGAGGTTGTTTCTTCTGAGGGTTTGGATTTTAAGCTTTCGCGTTCTGATTCTGGTTTGTTTGTTGTTGACAGTCTTGAAAAGCGTTCTGGGGTGAGTACTAGGGAGTTTGTTTTGTTTAGTGATAGTGATAAGTTTAGTAATGATGATTTGAAAGAGCAGGTTAAATTTTTAGAGAGTTTTTTTCCTGAGTATGTTTTGGATAATTTGGATGGTAAGGGTGGTTTTCGTACTCCTAGTATTTTGTTTGCTAGTTTTCCTATGTTGAAAAAGTTTACTAAGGATAATGTTGGTGATGCGAGTGCTTTGTTTGAGGCTTATAGTGTTTTTGCTGGTGTGGTTGTTCCTGCTGTTGAGGGCAGGGGTGGTGTTGTTGATAAGTTTTATGATGGTAAGTTGATTGCTTATGATTTGAGTGAGAGTAGTAGTTTGCATTTGTTAGAGGCTAGTCATGAGATTCTTGATAGGGTTTTGCATGATGATAATTTTAAGCAGTTGTTTGAGTATGATCCTGAGCTTTTGGAGTTGGTTCCTGAGTTTAGTTTTGAGCAGGGGACGATTTATTTAGGTCCTTTAGGTACTAAAAAAAGGCGGACTTTTACTGGTATTGGTGAGAAGTTTAATCATGCTGCCAGAGTCTTAAGTACTAATACTGTTATTCGTAGGAAGGATTGGTTGAAGTCTCGTGTTAAGACTACTATTCCTGTGGTTAAGCGTAAGGATGGTACTGTTATCAAGGGTCGTTTGACTGGTTTTTATGAGATGAAGGGTGTTAGTGGTAAGGTTCCGATTTATTTGTATCCTTCGCTTGATGGTGAGAAGGATAAGGTTAATTTGGTTGGTCGTGATAAAGAAATCAGTACTTTAGATTCTCTTGTTAGTGAGGTTTTAAGTGGTGATTTTCAGAATGTTTGTCTTGTTGGTCCTGCTGGTTTTGGTAAGACTGCTTTGACTAATTATGTTGTTGATGGTTTTGAGGGTGAGGTTTTTGAGGCTGGTTGCACTGAGTATTCTAGTCGTCACCCAAGCTATTTAATGAAAGAGCTGGTGAAGAGTTATTTGGCTTCTCATTCTTTTGAAGAGGTTAAGGATGAGTTTAAGCCAATTGTTAATCATTGGCTCGGTCTAGGTCTTGATTACTCAGTGCCTGGCCTTTCTAGTGAAGAGCTTGAAAAAGTTCGTGGTGATTTTGTTGTTGACTTGTTTAAAAACAATGAATCTGCTCAGTTGCTGGTTTTGAATGATTTGCATTGGGTTGATGAGGAGAGTTTGAGATTGGTTGAGCGTTTGCAAAAAGAACTTTCTGGTAAGACTTTGTTGTTGGTTAATTATCGTGATACTGATATTAAGCCAGAATATGAGCAAGTGTTGTCTGGTGAGAAAATTTTAGTTAAAGAGCTTGACAAGCAGGGTGTTGAGGGCATGGTTAAGCAGAGAGTTCCTGATGCTGGTAGTGAAGTTTGTGGTTTTGTTTTTGACCAGTCTAAGGGTGTTCCTTTGTATGTTCAGGAAATTGTTAATTTGTTGTTAGATGAGGGTAAGATTATTAATGGTGAATTAGTGGGTGGTGTTGATAAGATTCCTAAGGATATTAGGAGTGTTATTGAAAGCAGGTTTTCTAAGCTTGATAAAGAGAGTCAGGTTTTGTTAAGCTTTGCTAGCGCCATGTATGAAGAAAAGTTTAGTAAAGAGCTTGTTCAACGTCTTGCTCAAAAAATTCTCAGAACTGAAAACCTTGACCAAAGCCTTCAGGATTTGGCTGTTAAAGATTTTCTCACTATTAAAGACAATTTGGTTAGCTTAAAACATCATCTTATTAAGGAAACAGTTTACAAGAGCATCAGGCCTAAAACAAGAAGCAAAATTCATGCTGTCATTGCTAACTTCAGGGAAAAAAATGAAGAACTTAATGACACTTTACAACAAGTCCTTGCCTTCCATTATGGCAAAGCAGCCAGTTTAAGCCCAAACTACCTTGGCAAAGCTTTCAAGAATTATTGGGATTTAGCCCTTGACAAAGTCCAAGGCAAAGTTTACGATTACAAAATGGCCCAACACTTTGCCCAAGAACTCATCAATCTTGCAGAAAAACACCAAGACAAACTAGAAAAACTAGACGACGAAGTCTTGCAGTATTATCCTAGAATTCACTTAGTTCTAGGAAGCATTTACCGCAAAGACTTTAACTATGAAAAAGCTCAAGAAATGGCAAAAAAAGTCATCAAACTAGCCAGTTTAATTAACAATGAAACAGATAGAAAACTCACAAAAGTTAAAGCATACAACTCACTGGCAATCATTTATGATAATTTAGGTGATTCTGAAAAAGCCAAAAAAATGTATGAAACATGCATAGAACTAACAGAAAAACTAGACATAAATGAAAAAGAAAAAGCAAAAAGTTTAAGCTCTCTTTTTTTGAACCTAGCTAAAGTTTTGTCTTTAAGTGTTGAAGAAAAGTTAAAATATGCTAAAATCGCTTGTGATTACAAGAGAAAAATTGATGATGAAAAAGGATTAAGTCTGGCTTTAGAGACAGTCTTTTATTGTTATCAGAAACAAAGTAAACCTAAAGAAGTCCTTAAAACAGCTCAAGAAATTTTTAAGCTCAAAGAAAAAACCGAAAACTTAAGTGAAATTGCTTTAGGTTATTTGCATCTTGCTAGGGCTTATAGAGTTAATGATGACTTTGAAAACGAGAAAAAATGTGTTGAAATAGCAGAGAGTATTATTGAAAATTGTTCAGCAGATAAGATTCTCAAAAAAGAATTATTTATTAACCTAATTTATGTTTCGATCTGCAAATCTAAAAAAGAAGACGCTATTAAATATTTCTCCGAACTGAAAAATTTACTCGGAACAGATAAAAGAGACAGCGAAGAAATTGAATTTTTAAACGAAAAGATCAAAGCTCTTCCTTAATTTTTTAAATTTTCCTAAAAACGGTGCTGTCAACTCTTTGGTGCTAACATTTATTTCTTTAAATGATTTCTGGAAAGATAGCAGGTGTACGCCAGCTTGTAAATCAGGAGCTGGCAGTAAAGCTACACCTTGACTAA
>CAYPUD010000062.1:0-5679 GCA_964413955.1 uncultured Methanosarcinales archaeon | reverse complement strand
TTTCTGACTATTTTTCCTTGCAATCCTGTGGACAAGTTTCAGCAGTCTCTGCGCAAGGGCAGCCTAATGACATGCAGACAAACTCCTGACACACCCCATCCCCGCAGAGGTCTTTACAGTTCGTCTCTGTTTCTTTTGTTGGATTGTTTGTTTGTTGTTTGTCAACGGCGTTCTTTTGAATCTCTTTTATTGAGCAGGCAGTAATGCTCAGGAATAGAGCCAGTAAGATTATTATCAGCAATATCTTTGTCTTTCTCATCACCAACCACCTCCTGCCCCGCCGCCTCCAGAGCTTCCTCCTCCAAAACCGCCGAATCCGCCTCCAAAACCTCCGCTGAATCCGCCGCCTCTTGGGCCTATGATTATACCTCCTCCTGTTCTCCAGGGTATGAGTGAAATGAAAAGGAACATAAGTATCGCGACAATTGCCAGCGCAAGGTCAAAGATCAGCCAGAACAAAGCAAAGAGCAAGATTGTTGTTGCGATCCTTGCAGCAATTGATTTCTTTTTGCCTAACCTTTTAGTTGCTGAATTGATCATTGTTCCTGCAAAGATCAGGATGAGAATCCAGTAGAAGAAACTGGTCGTCTTTTTCGCTGATTTGATCTGGTTTTCCTCTTCTTTTTTGATCTCAGAGATTATCGTCGGATCTTTCTGCAAGAGCCTTATTATGTCCTTTATCGCTCCTTTTATCCCTTCAGCATACTTGCCTGCTCCGAAGTTGTTTATGAAGTTTTTTCTGCCGATGATGCCTGCTGCTGAGTCTGTTATCGCACCTTCCAAGCCATAACCTACCTCAATCCTGTACTTTCTTTCTGTGGGAGCTATCAGTATGAGCAGGCCATTGTCCACATCTTTCTTTCCAATCTTCCATTTCTCAAAAAGCTCAACTGCATATTGTTCTTTTGACATCCCTTCTAATGACGGCACTGTCACGACTGCTATCTCAACAGTCGTGTTATGCTCTATCTGTTCAAGCATTGTTTCTATTTCTTGTTTTTCCTGAGTAGAAAGTATCTTAGCATAATCGCTCACAAAACCTGTCGGTTCTGGGTAATTCATTGCGATAGCTGTTGTCATCAGCAACAGTAGAATCAAAAAAGCCAGATATTTTTTCATGGTTGATTATGTTGTTTTTGTATTTTAAAAACTCTTTGGTTCTGTGAATTTAAGAAAGAGCTATTTTTTTTTAATTTAGTCCTTTCGCTTATCCAAAATGCTCCTTTGTCTTTTACTTTCTCATAAAATGAAGGATAATTCATTTTTATTCTTTCCAATTTCTTCTGAATGTATTTGTTCTTGCACTCTTCTGAACAAAACAGTAAAACTTTTTCATTATCAAATTGCGGTGCAAGCCACACGCCTGATTGACATTCTCTCTTGCACATTACACAACGCTCATAATTTGCTTTGCTCATTTTTTTATATTGTTTTCCAACACTTCCCACCAACCACCTTTATCAGGCCCCACTCTTTTAATTCTCCCTCTTTTTTTTAGATTTTTAATATGCCATTCTACTCCTCTTCTGCTCAGGCCTGTTAATTCAGATAATTGCTTTTGTGTTATTTTCGGATTCTTTTTCATTAACTGCAGTATTTTCTCCACAGTTTTCTCCACAGTTTTCTCCACAGTTTTCTGGTGTCTCTTAATAACTACCCTGAACCAATCTTCTTCATCCTCAAAGCTAACATCTGCCTTTAAAATTTCTTTAACTCTGTTGATTCCAGAGCCTATTTTTTCTACTAACCCCACCCTATGAACCAAATCAACTAAAAGGGGATTCCTAGAAATGCTTTTCTTTCCAAGAAATCTTTTATCAAACAACAATCCGCCAGGATTTGATATTTCTATTCGATCATGAAATATCTCGATTAAAACTCTTCCTTCAGAAAAATAATCTCTATGGATCATAGAATTAATGATTAACTCTCTTAGTGCTTCTTCAGGAATTTCTGGCTTTTCCTCTCTTTCAAGTTTTTTTATAATATATTCTACCCTTAGATTTCTTAGAGCAAATATTATTGCGTCATTTAGGTTTGAAAGAAAATCTGCATTTAACTCTGCTTTATCTAATATTTTAACTCTCTTTGTTCCCTCATAAAGAACGCAACCAATTACTGCATTATGAAAGAATTTTGAAACCCTTTGAGAAAAGAATAATACTCCTGCATTATTCATCTTACCATCTGTTAAGAGATTGAGATTTTCTAGAATATGATTTTTAGGCAATGAATCACTAATTTTGGCTTTGACTAAAAACTGTTTGAATTTATTATCATCAAAGTCATTAATGGAATCAAAGTCCGGGTTTGCTTTTCTATCAAATCTTATTAGATTTTCTTTTTGAAAAAATAATCTTATCTCATCCCTTGTTAATTGCTGAGAATTTGCTCCTTGTCTCAAATAACAATGTCCATTAACAAAATAAGGTTTATCTTTTCCTTCAGGCACGTAAACAATGACTAAATTAGAAACTTGTTCAATATGTATTTGAAAAGAAGGATCCATATTTCGAGCAATATCTTGTATTTTTGATTTGTCTTTGTTGTTCAAGGAAAAACCCTTAATCACATTTGTTTCATCATCAACACCAATAATAATTTTACCTCCTGATGCATTAGCAAATGCACAAATATCTTTTCCTAATTTACAACTTAGTCCTTCTTTGAACTCTAAAGTATATCCCTCTCCTGTTTTTATGAGTTCCAATAAATAATCTTTGTTCATTTTATCTAGACTCCTTTTATTTCCATAACAAGCTTTTTCTTTTTGAAGTTTTTTAAGTGGTAGCGAACTCTATAATGCCATCTCTATAGTAAGTGTGATTGTTCTTAGTAAAATTCTTCTTTTGTATCTTTTTTGGTGGTAGTTTTAGTGGTAGTGGTAGTTTGGAAAGTTATTTGTCTAAAGTAATAAAATTATCTTCATTTATAAAGTTTATCTAATTCAGATTTTTTTTCTTAGTTTGTAAAAACATTTATAATCTACTTAGCCTTTTAACCTTATAATGGATGATGAACTGAATGAACTGATTATGAGTATTGTTGCGTTGGTCATTGTTGCAGCAGCTGTCGCTATCTTTTCAGTATTTTTTTTGCCAGCGATCTTTGAGGCTCTGCTGAACGGAGTCATCTTGTACTTTGTGTCATTGAAGGCTTACGCTGATATTACTAAAAGAAAGCTGTTGAAGAAGTATGTCTTTTCTGCAGTGGTCTCTGCGATTTTCATTGCGATAGTCGGAAATATGTTTCCTGTCTGGGTGTTCACGACTTGGGCTTTGCTTACTGTGTTTGTTGTTGTTTTGACAAATATTGTCCAGACTAAGAGATCAGTCAAACACTGAATTGTGCAGTTTTTTCATCACGCTGTCCACTGCAAAGAATATGTTTCTCTCTGTGACCTCGCTGTTGTATAGCTTGCCTTTGATCAGGACTTTTCCATGCAGCTCGAACAATCCCAGGCCTTCTTCATCACCTGACTTCAGTCTCTTGAGGTGCATGCTAACTTTCTCAAACCCTTCTGCTCTGTCGATGAATTTTCTTGTGTACGCGCCGATTATCTTTTTCAGCACAGCCATTGTCCCGCCATCCAGAGTGCTAAAGCCGCTCAGCTCTATGACTCCCCCTAAGTTTATTGGTATTTCCATTTTCTGTTTCTTTTTCACCTGTTTTTTCAGAGGATAAAACATTTAGGTATAAAAAAGTTTGTTAAAAATACTTAATCACTTTAAAGTAGGTTCAGAACCGCAATATTTATAAATAATGCTCTATTTTGGCCTATAAAATGGTTGTCAGATGTCAAAGGTGCGGCGTTAAGATAAAGTCATACTCGCCGATGCGCAAGTGGTGTGTTGAATGCAGGCGAATCATAAATCTTGAAAGGGCCAAAGCGCGCAAAAAGAAATAAGCACAAGATTTATAACATTTTTCTGAGCATCAAATATCATTATGGCTAAAGTTTTTGTGAAGAGTTTTGGCTGCAGCGCAAACATCTCTGACGGAGAAATAATGAAAGGCCTGCTATCCAAAGCTTTTGATATCGCTGAAGACAAGAAGTCTGCTGATGTGATAATAACAAACATCTGCACAGTAAAAGGAGATACTGCTTCTTTAAGAGAACTCAGGAAATCCCGCGAGGAATTTCCTCACAAAAAGATGATCATTGCAGGATGCATAACTAAAGAGATAATTCCAAAGATAAGAGAATTTATTCCTGACGCGTCTTTCATCAGCACGCACAACATCGACGACATAACACAAGTCGTTGAGGAGAGCCTGAATGATAATCCAGTCACTGAAGTTGCAAAGAAAGACTGCAGGAAAGTTCTTTTGCCAAGGGTCAGAAAAAATAAGACAATAGGTATAGTACAGATCTCCACAGGCTGCCTGAACAAGTGCAGCTATTGTTCTACAAGGCTGATCAAAGGATCGCTGAAAAGCTTCTCACCTGACGACATTGTGAAGGATGTTAAAAGTCTGGTCGATGATGGCTGCAATGAGATCTGGCTGACAGGGCAGGACACTGCTTGTTATGGTCTTGACATCAAAACAGACATCGCCAGCCTGTTGAAGAGAGTCTGTGAGGTCAAAGGAGAATTCTTTGTCAGATTAGGAATGGGCAACCCGCAGTTTTTCAAGAAAGTCCTTGACAAGCTAATCCCTGAGTTCAAGCATGAGAAGATGTTTAAGTTTCTGCATATTCCTGTTCAGTCAGGCAATGATGATATTTTGAGAGCCATGAAAAGAGGTTATTCTGTCAAAGAATTTGAGCAGATCATCGCAGAGTTCAGGAAAAATATTCCTAATATCACAATCAGCACAGACATCATCGCTGGCTTTCCAGGAGAGAGTGAAGAGCAGTTTGAGGACAATGTCAGGCTGATAAAAGGCATCAGGCCAGAAGTGCTTAATATCTCAAGGTTTGTCCCAAGAGAAGGGACTGAAGCATTCCTGATGAAAGATCAAATCTCTGGTGAAGTGAAAAAAGAAAGAAGCAGGAAGCTCACACTGCTTCATGAATGGATCGCCCTTGAGAACAATAAAAGATGGAAAGGTTGGAAAGGCAAAGTGTTGATCGACGAGCATGGAAAAGAAGAGAGTTCAATCGGAAGAAATTTCGCTTACAAGCCAGTTGTCATAAAGAAAGCCCTGCCTATAGGAAATGTTTACAAAGTAAGAATAATCAGCACAACACCTCATTATCTGGTCGGAGAGTTAGTGTGAGGATTTTTTATTTTCTAATTGGCTAATATGAAACCTGTGTTGCTGGCTTTTCCCGAGCCTATTCCTGATTTACTTTCTTCGTCGGGAAGGGGGTTGTCCCATACGGGGAATCCCGACCTGCAACAAAATTCTTAGGTCAGGCGAGGCTGCCAGCAACTGCGTCAGCAAAGGGTTTCATATCAGCAATCTTAAGAAAATCTTTTTATAAACTGATGCATCTTTTTGTATTATGGCAATCAGATTCAAGAATCAACTGAAAGGTAAAAGGCTTATCCTGAAAAGGACAAGACCAACCATTAAGACTGCAAAAGTCATGTTTAGTGTGATTGATGCAAATCGTCAGCACTTATCTCCCTGGTTTTCCTGGACGAATGAGACTAAAAAAGCAGAGGACACTATGAAATATTTGTTTGAAAAGGAAGAAAAGACCAAGAAAGGTAAAATGATTGAGTATGG
>CAYPUD010000061.1:0-5790 GCA_964413955.1 uncultured Methanosarcinales archaeon | reverse complement strand
ACTGAGATCTCAGTACACCAATAGCGCCACAGAGGCGCACAATAGTTTAACAAAAAATACACTCCTGAGCTGGACACACAAAAACAATCACCCAACAGGATGCATCAGGCTGATTCACTCCCTCAAAGCTAAGTTTTTTAAGGAATATCATCAACCATGCAAGAAAATGCTGGAGAACCAAGGAGTGGTGGGCTTTGATAACCTGAAAAAGACAGCCTTGTCAAGGATAGACAGAAGCAGGAAGGGATCAATAGACAAGAGAATAAAACAACTCCTGAACATCATCAACAAAACAAAGGACTATTTCACGACAAGCTCTTGCTCAGGAAGGATAGTTCTCTTAAAGAAGGGCAGGAGAAAAGACCAGTGCGAATGGATATACACAAGCCATGACTTGGCTGATGAAAAAGAGATGCGGCAAAGATTAAGCGAAGCAAAAGGAAACATCTTCCTGAAAATGGAAAGCATGATTTTGCATGTAAGCTGCAGGACGCTGAAAGACGCTGATAAACTGCTGAAAGAAGCAAGAAAGATCTACAAAAGAGCAGGGATCATAAGCCTGAAAAAACTGTCAATAGAAATAATGGGATCAGACTTTCTGGAAACGCCAGTAAAATTAGGGGATAGACTCCTTGTTGATGAAGAATGTTTCGGGATTCTTGTGAAAGAAGCTAATAAAAAGCTAAAATCAAACTGGAAGAAAACAAAAGAATTTGAAGAAAATTTAAAAAACACTATGAAATTAAGCCGATAAAATGCAGGAATTTTCAGAAATGCAGGAATACTTTGGGACTCAAACATATAAAAATTACACACAAAACTCAATTAAAAAACCGATGATTGATGTGATCGGAAGAATGCAGGATGCTTACTTAGATGGCAATCTTTCAAGGTTCTATGAATTAAGAAAAGGACTGTTTGACTTCTTCAAAGGAACAGAAGCAGAAGAAATAGCCGAAGAACTCTGCAATCTGGTTGAAGAGAATGTGAGTGATGATACGCTAAGCAAGGGCGTAGGCCTCTTAGAAGAACAACACAAGAAACAAATGAGAAGCAGGAAGGAAAAACACAGAACCACTGGACATTTCTACACGCAACATTTAATATAAATCCTAAAACAAGGAATGCTAATGATAAAAAGAGGACTGACAGACCTGCCCTTGCACACTGGAAAGTGCCCCGCATGGCTTTTCAGCAGGATGAAAAGGCTTTCAGGAGAGATAGCTGAAATAATAATCAATGAGTATGGAACAAAAGAATTCCTGCACAGAATATCAGACCCCTACTTTTTTCAGGCGTTAGGCAGCGCAATAGGATTTGATTGGCACTCAAGCGGCCTGACAGTTACAACAACAGCAGCATTAAAAGAAAGCATCAACGAAAGAGATCTGGGGATAAAGATAGCGGGAGGAAAAGGAAAAACATCAAGAAAAACCCCTGAAGAGATAAAAAAATTCGGAGACGAACTAAACATATCAACAAAAAAGATCGACATGATGACTTACAATTCAAGGATGAGCGCAAAAATAGATAATTCATTGTTGCAGGACAGCTACGAGCTTTACCACCACGCATTCTTCCTCACAGAAAAAGGCAGATGGGCAGTCATCCAGCAAGGAATGAACACAAAAAACAATTATGCGCGAAGATACCATTGGTTATATGCGGAAATAAAAGACATCATAGAAGAGCCGCATAAAGCCATCTGCTCAGACAAGAAACAAGAAAAAGCTCTTAATATGACATCAAAAGACAGCAGAGAAGCGCGAAAAACAAGCATAGACATCCTGAATGACGGAGAATTTGAGAGGTTCGCAAAAGATGTGAGACAAAGGACACTATTAGAATTCGGCAATGGTTTAAGCAAGTTCAGGATGCCAGAGAGGCACCACATCAGACTACAACAAGAAATAAACATCAAAACCCTGCGATTAGCAAGAGAGTACAAACCAAGAACTTATGAGGAACTGGTGTCTCTTAGAGGGGTGGGGCCTAAGAGCATAAGAGCATTGGCACTGATATCAGAGCTTGTCTATGGTGACAAAGCATCATGGAAAGACCCTGTCAAATACAGCTTTACACATGGGGGAAAAGACGGAATACCTTATCCAGTGGATAAAAAGGTTTATGATGATTCTATAGATTACCTCAAAGACGCCATAAGACAAGCAAAGGCTGAAAAGAAAGATAAATTAAACGCATTAAGAAGACTAACAAGAGTCTATAGCGCATAACAAAAATAAAAAAGAAAATAAAGAAATAAAAAAATAATTTTACAAGATTATTTCATAATTGCCGAAGATTTTCTCCAAGCTCTTGAACAAAGCGTCACTTAGCTCAATCTTCAAAGGAACAGCAACTTTTGCAAGAGCTTTTTCATAATCCTCTTCGTCAATCTTTTTCAATGTTCCTAGACTTCCATCCTCTTTGATTTCAGCCATCTTCATCACTTTATCCTCTGCTTGGATATCCATCACAATAAACGCATTGTTTCCAAGCAAACTAAGTTCAGCGATCTTCTCTCCATACTTAACCCTGAGCTTAGCCCTCTCAATGTCCCTAGCTCTTTTCCTTTGCATATACTCTATGAGGAACTTAAGCAACTCTTTTGCATCTTTCTTGATGTTCTGGAAATCAACTTTATTCAGCTCATTCTTGTCAAAAGATTTCTTAGCTTTTAGGACATTGTTAAGAAGCCTTGAGAACTTAGCAGGAACTTTTCCTGTCTCAACCATCTCTTTCTCAAAAAACTCACTGATCTTAGCTTCAGCAACCCTGTTGACACCTTCCATACCCAAAACATCCCTTAAGGTTGTCAGCAAGTGCTCATATAATTCCTGCACTCTCTCCTGAGACTTCTTACGCTCAATCTGAGAGAACAACAACTTCAGCCTTTTCATGTATTTCTGGCTAGACTCAAGAAGGTCATCCAAGTCCTTGCCAGAGATATCCTTGATCGTGCCATGCTCAATACCCTTCCTGAAGTTAAGCACTTTCTCTACAATAGCGACATCCTCTTCAGTTAACATCTTCTCTTTCTTGACAAAGATATCCTTCAACAGTTCAGGAAGCTCTTTAGGAGTCGGAGGCGGAACACCATACAACATCAAAGCAGCCTGAGAAGGGGTAAAGATACTCCAGAAGAAATCCTCAGTCCCTATCTCTCTGAGCTTGCTCTTGACCCTGCCCAACATCTGCTCACCAGAACTCATGTACATATCAATAGCTTCTGTGCTTGGCTTGATCTTACCCATCTTCAGCAAATGCTTCCAAGGCATGAACGTCCCTCTGTCATAGAAAGGCACACCATCCCTCAAAGACGTGAAGAACACTGGGTTAGCCTCTTTCAATCCATCCCAGAACTCAGTCAGGATCCATGTCTGCACGTTAAGCTTGTTCCTGATGCCTGTAATTTCGCCAGCTTCCATGCCCATGCCAATGATGATCGCTCTGAGCTTGTCCTTGAGCTCTGCTCTGCTCATCTTCTTGACATCAGTATCATCAATCACGATCCAGACATCAATATCACTAGTGGGGGTAGCTCTGCCCTGAACAAGACTTCCAGCCAAAGCATAAGTGACAATATATTTCTCAAACTTCTTCAAGACCATAGATTTATGCAATTCCGCAATCTTGATAGCAGAGAGCATACCGGTATCATAGACAGGAGCAGCCAACGCAATAAGCGGGAGAAGCTCATACTTGCCATCATAACAGCTCTGCCAGACTTCTGAAAGAAGCAAAGTCTGAGTGGCAAAACTCTTATCCACATCCTTAGCAGTCTTGTCAATGATGACGGAGAGTTTCTCTTTCAACTCACCCTTAGACATCTTAGTGGGCTCTGTATCATCAATAAGGACAAGAATATTATTCTTCTTTTTCTCCTCATCAACCTCTTTCTCACTCATATTCTGAGGGAACCTTTTAGGCAAAGGCAATAAAGCAATACCCATGATATACTTATCAAACTTAGATATGATCGCTTTCTTGAAAGTGTCAAGCTTACCCTTCAATTGCTCCAGCTTTTCCTGAACTTCCTTAGGAAGCCTTTTCTGGATCTCCTCAAGCATAGCCTGCCTCTCATCCTTTGCTTTTACCTTAACATTATCCTTTTTCTTAACAATTTTTTTCTTAGCCATTTTCAATACACCTCAACAATTTGCGTTGATTTAAATTCACCTTTAGCGATCTCTTTGAAAGTCTGAAAAGCAGACTTCCCCTGATTCAATATCTTAATGACAAAACTGAACGCCTTGTCATGCAAACCATTCCTCGCAGGATTTGGCGAGATATTTCCAGCGAGATCAGCAATATTATTGTCTTTAATGGTCTTGATCCAAGCAAGAGAGAATGCAAAAGCCTTGCTTTCCTCATCAACAGGATCTTTAAGAGTCGGGGTCATGACATGACCAATCTCATGACCAATAGTCAACATCATGCTATCAAGAGCGTCTTTCCTGACAAAAACCTCATTCACACCCTTACCATTCCTATTCAAAGAAAAACCCTGAATACCAGGCACCCAGACACCGCCATGAGCCTCATGAATCTCCTTAAGCTCATTCTCATCACAAATCTTAATAGAAAGATTATCAGGAAAATCCTCACCAGTCAAAGCCTCAAAAGTTTCAGTGATTATAGGAAGAAGCTCCTCAACATTAGTTATGAACCTGGCTTTTGGCCTGTCAGGGTTCAGGAAAGATACAGGGTTGAAATTCTGATGGCCTACAAGATAAGAGCTGTCCACACCAGCACTGGTGTTAAGCGCTTCTTTAGCCACAGCTCCTTTATCTTGGTATTCATCATGACTATCATACGCCCTGATCATCATGCTCTCAAAGTTAGTATCAGAATAAGAATCCTTGGCAACAGCAATGCTGTCAGACATAGAATAAACAATATTGTCCAGGCCAGACCCTGCAGATCTAGAATAGCTCTTGCTAATAGAAGAATAAGAGCAACTAAAGCCTGAACAACTATTCAAATTATACATCTTACGCTCAAGCCTTCTTGATCTGCTCCTCTAAAGGCGCTTCCTTGCTTTCCAAAGCTTTTTTGGCTTCTGCTTCAAGATCAACACCAAGCTTCTTTAATTCCTGCAGATGAACCTGCATAAGCTGTTCAACAATGCCAATCATCCTTGCCAGCTCCTGCCTTTCTTTAGCCAGAGTGGTCAAAGACCCTTTGTGAAAGCCAATCTGTTCTTGTTTGTTTTCTTCAGACATTTTCGTATAACCTCCGTTTTTTACTACCAAGTCATAAATATAGTTTATAGCGTTTATTATTTAAAACATATTCTATAGTAAAGAGTATAATTATGGGACAAGAAAGTCATATGTTGGTTTTGGGCAGGAAATCCTCAAGAACTATTCTACAATCTGGTAAAATTCTATGATATTGCCCTCTGTATCTTTTGCTTGGAAAAGATTATATTTTCCTATCTTTTCCAGAGGCAGGATAATTTCACAATTTTTATTTTTGATTAATTCTAACATCTTGTTGATGTCTTCAACCTGGATATTCGGAATGACATTACTGCCATTAGAGATTGTTTCATTATCAATTTTAGGATTATAAAGAAGAAATGTGATGTTCTCAAACTCAAACGAACTCATTCTTTCATCTTTTGAAGATACTTTGACATCAAAAATATCCTCGTAGAATTTTACCGCTCTATCCATATTTTTGACAGCTACATAAATTGATTTAATTTGTGGTTTCATAATATTACAAATAAGCAGGAGAGATTAATAAAATTATCGTTAGTTTTTTGAAAATTCATTTCTATAA
>CAYPUD010000060.1:0-6013 GCA_964413955.1 uncultured Methanosarcinales archaeon | reverse complement strand
TGGGTTCTTGAGCCTGTCCCCTGGTGCAAAGAAGGTTTTTTCATTGAACACAAAAAAGGCAGGTTAGATGTGGGTAACACAATTGAGCACTCTTTAGGATATTATTATGTCCAGGAAGCTGCAAGTATGATTCCTCCTGTTGTTCTTGATCCAAGGCCTGGCGAAATTGTTTTGGACATGTGCGCTGCTCCAGGCAGCAAAGCGACTCAGATCGCTCAATACCTGCAGAACAAAGGTTTGCTTGTCGCTAATGACATCAAAGGAGTCAGGTTGGCTTCTTTAGGCATCAATTTGCAGAGGTGCGGTGTGATGAACGAGATTGTCACTCTTTCGCCAGGGACTGCGATAAGGGGCTTGTTGTTCGATAAGATCATGCTGGATGCACCTTGCTCCGGAACTGGGACTATCCGTAAGAGCCCAAAAACAATACAGATGTGGAATCCGAATATGGTGAAAAGACTGTCTGCTGTGCAGAAGAAGCTGATCGTCCATGCTTTTGGGTCTTTGAAAAAAGGAGGAACTTTGGTCTATAGCACTTGCAGCAATGAGCCTGAAGAGAATGAAGGTGTGATTGATTTCTTGTTGAATAAGTTTGAGGATGCTGAAGTTGAGGCTTTTGACCTGAACATCAATAGGGGTGATGTTATTTTAGAGTTTGAAGGCAGGAAGTTTGATGACAGCATCAAGGAGTGCTTGAGGCTTTGGCCTCAGGATAATGATACAGAAGGATTTTTTGTAGCGAAGATTGTGAAAAAGTAACTTCCTAAATACCAACGAAAATTTTATATAGACTTAAACATACACGTACGTTTATGGCTACAAAAACTTTAACTATCATGGAAGATGCATATAAATTGCTGCTTGATAATAAATTTGAGAATGAAAGCTTCTCTGAAACGATCAGAAGGCTTCTTTCTAAAAAAAAGAAGAAGCGATTAAGTGATTTTTTTGGGATAATCTCTGCAGAAAAAGGTAAAGCTATAAGAAAAGATCTGGAAAGAATTAGGGACGAGAATATCAGATTGTTAAAAAAGAGGCTCAAATGAAAGTTTTAGACACAACTTTTTTGATTGATCTATTAAGAGGGGATAAGAACACCCTAAAGATAGCCAATAGTAAAGATATCCTGCTAACGACGCAAATTAACATGTATGAGGTTGTTAGAGGATTGTTCTTGCAGTCTGTTTCGCCTTCGAAAATGATGCGGGCTCTTGAATTGTTCGAGAACATACGAGTCCTTCCTCTCGACGATTCTGCTGTAATCAAATCAGCTGAGATTTCTGCAAGGTTGGCCAAAAAGGGACAGATAATCTCTGACTGTGACTGTCTGACTGCAGGTATTGCTTTAAGTAATGGTGTGCGTAAGATCGTAACGAGAAATATCAAGCATTTTAGAAGAATTAAAGATGTTGATGTAGAAAAGTACTAATGAAGATATCCACATGACTGATTATTAGGGATGCTTACATTCCTCTGATCTCTCAGACCGCTGTGTTCACTCAACTCTGTTTATCGGCTCTTTGGATATGTATGCTTTGATATTTTTGATCGTTGTATCAAGGATTCTTATCAATGCTTCTTTGCTGTTGAATGCATTATGCGGTGTAAACACAACATTGTCCATGCTGAATAATTCGTAGTTTCTGACTATTGTTTTCAGTTTCTCAGATTTTGGCTTGTTGAGGAGTTCGCGTTCTTCTTTTATGAGGGCTTCTCCTTCTATGACATCTAGACCCGCTCCTCTTAATCTTTTGCTCTTCAATGCATCAAACAAAGCGTCTGTATCTACCACCCCTCCTCTAGCTGTATTGATGAGTATCGCTCCTTTTTTCATTTTCTTAAAGCTTTCTTTGTTGATGAGATGGTGGGTGAACTTATTGTATGGAACATGCAACGTTATTATGTCCGAGACTTTTAGCAGCGTATCAAGGTCTATGTATTTGAAATTGATAACTTCCGCTAAGAATTCGTCTTTGTGGATGTCAAAGGCTCTTACATGCATGCCAAAAGCACGTGCGATTCTTGCAACATGCAGCCCGATGTGGCCTGCGCCGATTATGCCTATCGTCTTTCCTTTCAGATCAAAACCTGTCAGTCCTTCTATAGAGAAATCATTTTCTAGTGTCCTAAGGTATGATTTGTGTATGTTTCTTGATAACGTCAGTATCAACGCAAAAGTATGTTCTGCAACAGTATTCTCTCCATAATAAGGGACGTTGGTGACTATTATGCCTCTCTTCTTGCATTCTCTCAGGTCTATGTGGTCAAAGCCCGTGGATCTTGTTGAGATTAATTTTAGTTTTGGAAGTCTTCTCAGGATTTCTTTGTTGATCTTTGAGTAGATGAAAACTGAAATTATTGAGCTGTCTTTTGCTTTTGCAATGTTCTCCTTGCTTATCGGTTCTTCAAAGAATTTTAGTGTGTGACCTTTGAGTTTTTTCTTTAAGTAATTCGCCTCCCATGATTTTATCTCAAAGAATGTTATCTTTGCCATTTTTCAACCTCCTTTTTTTATCTAAAAAGTTATTGCTAGCAGATTTTATAAATGTTTGTTTGATGGAGTCAACTTACCATAAAATTTACCCTACATCCTATCCAAAGACCAAAAAGCTCACTCTAAATATATAAAATACTACTTAAAATTTAAAAGAGATTTTTAGAACAATTTTTTTTAATGACAAACTTAAATCACGAAGAGATAAATTATTCTTTTGGAGATGAAAAAAAATTTTTAGATTATCTTTACAATATCAAGAATGACAAATTAAAAAAAACTCTTTTCCTGTCAAGAAGAAGTCTAAAACAAAATCTTGGATTTCTTTGTGAGTATGCTTTCAATGTTTTAGAGAACTTCACTAAAGATTTTTTGGAAGATAAAGTCCAGCTAAGAGCAGAGGACAAACTTGAGTGGGAGATGTTAGGCAGGGCTTACGAAGCTATTTTGAGGGTTTACGAAAAGAATAATATAGAAGGTGTTAAAAAGATCAAAAACTTAAGCCAAAAAAGAGCGATTGCAAGTTATATTAACGCAGGAAAGATTGAAAGAGCTGTACGATTGAAGGAAAGATTTTCAGAAGCTGAGAATTATAACGGCATGTATTTTGATAATAAAGAAATCCTTGAGATTGTCCTAAAATCAAAAGGCATAACTTTCTCATTTGATAAATGAAAAAGCTAAAATATAAAATTCAGAAGTTAGCTTTCAGAGCCTGTAATGACCTGGCCCAAGCTCTATTATGCCATCAATTGCCCTGTGAACTCTCTCAGATGATCCTGATCTTCTGACTTCTATTTTTGTTTGAGCCAAAGCTTTTCTTTTCAGTTCTTCTATTTGCGAATAGAATGGTGACCTATGAAAAGTCTCAACTGCCCTTTTGCTTTGTAAGGCTACCGCGAACAGGTTTATCGCTCTATCATAGCATTGGTTGCGGATCTCCTTTAATCTTTTGTTTGTAGAATCATGAAGTTTTGCTGCTATAGTTTCGTACTGTCTCCCCAACATCTCAAAAGCCGCAAGATCATCTGTTGATATATCACAATCACCTTCAAAGAACTTGCTCACCAGATTTTCCAAACGATTAAACACACTTATTATAATTAAGGGCTCATCTTGCCGCAGCCATTTTCGAGAATAGCTCACAAGTCTTTTTACATCTTCATTTCTGACATAAGAAAGGAACTCTTTGAACTTGTCTTCACTGCCGAAATCATAAGCTACGAGGTTTTTAGGGAACTCTTCGTCATTAAGCTCTATTGGTTTATAAGTATCTGCCATTTTCATGTCCTTGATTGCCTTGTTTAAGTTTTTATAATCTTTTTTATTTTTTCTTCCCATTAGAGAATAGTAAACAACATTTAAATTATTTGTTCACAAGTCTGTATTTTATGACAATTAAAATTGCGATTAATGGTTTTGGCAGGATAGGAAGACAAGTTCTTCAAGCCGGCATAAATGACCCTGAAATTGAATTTGTTGCTGTGAATGATTTGACAGACCCGAAGAATCTGGCTTATCTGCTGAAGTATGACTCGGTTTATGGAAGGTTTCCTGGAGAGATCAAGACTGATGGGTCAGAGATTATCGTGAATGGAAAAACTTTGAAAGTGTTCTCTGAGAAAGACCCTTCTCATCTTCCCTGGAATGAGCTAAAGATTGATGTTGTTGTAGAAAGCACAGGCTTTTTCACACATAGAGAAGGCGCTGAGTTGCATCTCGCTGCTGGCGCGAAAAAAGTTTTGATCACTGCTCCTGCTAAAGAGCCTGATATTACTTTGGTCAAAGGTGTGAATGAACATGAATATAACAAGAATAAGCATAATATCATCAGCAACGCCAGCTGTACCACTAATGCTTTAGCGCCTGTGTGCAAGGTTCTCAATGATAACTTTAAAATAAAGAAAGGATACATGATCACTGTTCATGCATATACTGCAACTCAAAGAGTCGTGGACGGAGTCAGCAGAAAAGACTTCAGGAGGGGCAGGGCTGCTGCTGTGAACATAATTCCAACGACTACAGGAGCGACAAAAGCATTAAGTGAAGTTATTCCAGATTTGAAAGGAAAAATGGACGGATTTGCATGGAGAGTGCCAGTAGTTTGCGGCAGCATAGTAAATATTTGTGTTGAAGTTGAAAAAGAAACTGACAAAGAAAAAATAAACTGGCTATTCAGAGAAGTGTCACAAAATCACCTGAAAGGAGTGATAAAATATACTGAAGAACCATTAGTGAGTTCAGATATTCTGCACAATAGCCACAGTGCGATATTTGACAGCCAAATGACAAAAGTGCTTGGAAAAAACATGGTAAATGTCTCTGCATTCTATGATAATGAATGGGGTTATAGCAATAGGGTTATTGACATAATAAAAATCTTACTATGAAAACATTAAAAGATGTTGATATAAAAGAAAAAACTATTCTTGTAAGAGCTGATTATAATGTTCCTTTGAAGGATGGCAAGATTGTTGATGATTTCAGGTTAAGAGCTTCTTTGCCGACTCTTAAATTTCTGATTAGGAACAAGTGCAGGATTGTGGTCGTCAGCCATTTAGGTAGGCCTTCTGGCCTTGACGAGAGCTTAAGGTTGAGGCCAATAGCAAAAAGGTTGTCAAGGCTTCTCAGAAAGAATGTTCTGTATGCTAAGGAATACCTTGGGCCTATTGTTAAGTCAAAGGTTGAGAACCTGAAGCCAGGAGAAATCATTCTGCTTGAGAATTTGAGGTTTAACCAAGGTGAAGAACTAAATGATAAAGTGTTCGCTAAGAAGCTGGCTGGCTTGTGTGATATTTTTGTGAATGATGCTTTCTCAGTGAGCCATCGCGAACATGCTTCTGTCGTTGGTATTGCAAGGTTTGTTCCTTCTGTTGCAGGGCTTTTGCTTGAGAAAGAAGTTAAAGAGTTGAACAAGCTGTTAAATCCCAAAAAGCCTTTTGTTGTGTTGTTGGGTGGTGCTAAGCTTAGCACTAAACTGAAGCTGATTCATGCTATGCTGAAAAGGGCGAATAATGTCCTGATTGGCGGAGCGATGGCTTTCACGTTTCTGAAAGCTAAAGATATCCCTGTTGGCAAAAGCTTAGTGGAGGAAGGATTTGTTCCAGAAGCAAAAAAATTATTAACGAATAAAAGGATTGTGTTGCCTGTTGATTTTCTTGCTGCAAAAGACAAGGATGCAACACACTTTAAGGTTGTGGAACAGATTTCAGATGATCTTAAAGGACTGGATATTGGACCTGAGAGTGTTGAACAGTTTCTGAGAGAGTTAAGAAAAGCAAAAAGTGTGTTTTGGAACGGACCCTTAGGCTATGTAGAGAATAAAGTGTTTGCAAAATCAACTGTAAAGGTAGCTAGAGAACTAGCTAAGCTAAAAAAGAAAGCCAGGGTCGTAGTTGGTGGTGGCGATACTGTTAAGGTCATTGAAAAGCTGAAGTTAGAGAATGATTTTGCTTTTGTCAGCACAGGAGGCGGAGCCAGCCTTAAGTTCTTGTCAGGAGAGAAACTCCCTGGATTGAA